>JALWNJ010000266.1 GCA_026995955.1 Gammaproteobacteria bacterium | reverse complement strand
AGTACCTCGACGCCCTCCGGCGATCGGTCGCCCTCGCTCAACACACGACGCTTGCCGTCGATGCGCAGCACCACCTTGCCGGTGAACAGCGCGATCACCTCGACCTCGGTCGCCGACAGCGGGCCGCTGAATGCCAGCATCAGCATCAGCAGCAGGATCACCAGGCGTTTCACGACTCCGTCCCTCCCTCGCATGCGACCATCTCCACGCGCAGCGGGGTGGCCAGTGACAGCCCCTCCTCGCGTGCCCGGCGCAGGATCAGTTCACGCATCTGCTGGCGGATGCGCAGCAGATGCCGCACCTGCTTGGTGTAATAGTACACGCCCCATTCCACGGCATGATCGCCCGCTTCCAGTACCCGAACCTCCAGCGGCTGTTCCGGCTCGATGCCAAGTTCACTGTCCTCGCGAGCCGCCGCCGCAACGCGCTCGAAGAAGGCGTGCACCCGCTCCGGTGGCTCGTCGTAACCGATGCGGAAGCGCAGCAGTTCGCGCAGGCCACGGGCGGAGGCGAACTTGGAGAGGTTGTGGATCATGCGCTCGCGCAGGCGCGCATTGCCGAGCATGATGCGGTGATTGTTGACCAGATTCAGCAGCTCGGTATGGAACAGCTTGGTCTTGAACACCACCAGCGGCAGATCGGGCCGGTCCTCGAGCTGGATGACATCGCCCTCTTCCACCAGGCTGCTGTTGAGGATGATCAGGCCGGCGATGATGTCCGGCGCCCAGGCCGCCTGGGTGACGGCGAGCATTACGCCGAGCACGCCCAGCACGCCGCCGGCCTCGAGCAGGCTGGTAAAGCCGAGGATGCGCACCACGGCCACCAGCGCCACCACGGCGATTACCGTGCCGGCCACCAGGGTCAGCAGGCGGCTGTGATAGGTCTCCACCACCTGCCGCTCGTCGCCCACCATGCGCTCGCGCCCGAAGCGGCGGCGGATCAGCCAGGCGCTGACCAGCATGGCGAGGTAGGCCAGATACACCACGGCCAGTACCGAGGCCAGGCGCAGCACCCAGGAATCGGCCAGGCTCGGCCCCACCAGGTGATAACCGAGCACGAAGCCGGCCACCATCAGATTGAGGATGCGGAACACCCGCGCCTTGTGGCGTTCGCCCTCGCCGCGAAACAGCCGGAACGAGGCCAGGAACAGCAGCGCGGCCAGTCCCAGCAGGATCCGGTCCAGCAGCGTGAGCTGGCCCGCAAGCCAATGCAGCGCCTGCGCAGCCTCGCTCACGCCGGCAGCCACCCCAGTTGATCACGCAGCAGCCAGATCAGGACCCAGAGGCTGAGCCAGGCATAGATACCGGCGACGACATCGTCCATCACGATGCCCACCCCATTGTGGAAGTCGCGGTCGAAGATCCGCGCCGGCCAGGGCTTGACGATGTCGTAGAAACGGAACAGCAGAAACGCGGCCAGCACCCAGTACCACTGCCAGGGCACCAGAAACAGGGCGATGAACTGGCCCACAAACTCGTCCCAGACGATGCCGCGGTGGTCGTGCACGCCAAGCAGGGTCGCGCTGCGCCCGCAGATCCAGAACCCGGCCACCAGCGCCAGCAGGGTGAGTACCGCATAGACCGGCCAGCCCGCCTGGGCCATCAGCCAGGCCAGCGGAATGGCCGCCAGCGAGCCAGCGGTGCCCGGGGCCACCGGCGACAGGCCGGAACCGAGGCCAAAGGCGAGAAAGTGTACGGGATGTCCCAGCACGACGCGGGCGGGAGGCTGTTCCAGGGGGCGCATCAATCCGTTCCGAAGTGATCGTATCCAGCAGGCTCCACCCTAACGGCTTCGCCCTCCGCGGTAAAGAGACGGATGCCCGCCGCCGCCGCCACCTCGCCGATCACCGCCAGCGGCACGCCGCCAGCCGCGGCCAGCTCGGGCAGGCGCGCGCGGGCGGCGGCCGGCAGGGTGAACAGCAGCTCGTAGTCGTCACCCGCACCGAGCAGGGTCATGGGGTCGCCCCCTGACGCCAGCCAGCGCTGCACGGGGGGCGAGAAGGGCATCGCCCCGAGCCGCAGCTCGGCCCCGACCCCCGAGGCCTGCAGCAGGTGCCCGAGATCGGCCAGCAGGCCATCGGAGACATCGATGCAGGCCGTGGCCACGCCACGCAGGGCCCGACCCAGCGCCACCCGCGGCTCGGGCCGGTGCAGGCGCGGTGCCAGCGCCTGCCAGTCCGCGGGCGGCAGGGAGACCCGGCCCTGCAGTGCCATCAGCGCCAGGCCGGCGTCTCCGATGTGGCCGCTGATACAGATCAGGTCTCCGGCGCGTGCGCCGCTGCGCAGCAGCGCCTCGCCCACCGGCACCTGGCCCAGGGCGGTGATGGCGATGGCCAGTGGCCCACGCGTGGTATCACCGCCGACCAGGCTCGCGCCCTGCCGCGCCAGCAGCGTCCGGAAGCCATCCGCAAAGCCGGCCAGCCAGGCCGCATCGGCCTCGGGCAGGGTCAGCCCCAGCGTCACCCACAGCGGCTCGGCGCCCTGCGCCGCGAGATCGCTGAGATTCACGGCCAGCGCCTTGTGGCCGACGGCGGCGGGCTCCGCCTCCTCGGGGAAGTGCACGCCCTGCACCAGCACATCGCTGGTCAGGGCAAGCTGCCAGCCGGGCTGGGGGCACAGCAGCGCACAATCGTCGCCGGGACCCAGCACCACGCCGCGCCCCTGGGGAAAGTGGAAGTATTGCCGGATGAGGTCGAATTCGCCGGTCATGGGACAACCGGGCGCGAGGGTTCAGCGCGCCGCCTGCACCTCGATGCGGCGCAGATCCTTGACCGCATTGTCGAGCACGCCGTTGACGAAGCGGTGCGACTGCTCGGCGCCGAACTTCTTGGCCAGCTCGATGGCCTCGTTGATGACCACCCGGTAGGGCAGGTCCATGCGGTGCAAAAGCTCGTAGCCGGCCAGGCGCAGGATGGCGCGCTCCACGGGATCGACCGATTCGAGGTCGCGGTTCAGGTATGGGGCCAGGGCGGCATCGATCTCGTCCAGCCCGCCGGCCACGCCGCGCACCAGTTCGTCGAAGTACTCACCATCGGCACGCTCGAAGCCCTCGTGCTCGCGGAACTGGGCCAGGATCTCGGGCACCGAGTCGCCGGTCATCTGCCACTGGTAGAGGGCCTGCAGTGCCTGACGGCGGGCCTGACGGCGACGATGCTGCTGGCGACGGAGGGCGTTGCGGTCGGGCTCGCTCATCCGCCGAGCTGCTTGAGCACCGAGATCATCTCCACCGCGCCCAGCGCGGCCTCGGCGCCCTTGTTGCCGGCCTTGGTGCCGGCGCGCTCGATGGCCTGCTCGATAGTGTCGGTGGTGAGAATGCCGTTGATGACCGGCACGCCGGTGCTGAGCTGGGCATGGCTCAGGCCCTTGG
>JALWNJ010000265.1 GCA_026995955.1 Gammaproteobacteria bacterium | reverse complement strand
CGGTTTACCAACAGCCTGGACTCCAAGAACAGCTTCAAGGGCAAGGGGGCCAGCACCCAGAGCAACGAACTGAAGGGCTACATCACCGTCACCGTGGCCGAGGTGCTGCCCAACGGCAACCTGGTGGTGCAGGGCGAGAAGTGGCTGCAGCTCAACCAGGGCAGCGAATACATCCGCCTGCGCGGCGTGGTGCGGCCCGCCGATGTGCAGCCGGACAACACGGTGGAATCCACCAAGGTGGCCGATGCCCGAATCAGCTACGGCGGCACCGGCGCGCTGGCCGATGCCAACCAGCAGGGCTGGATGGGCCGCTTTTTCAACAGCTCCATCTGGCCGTTCTAGGAGCGTGATGTCATGAAATCTGAAGCTTTCCGCAAGGATCTGATGCGCCTGCTGGCGGTAATCGTCATCGGACTCTTGACGGCGCTCTCCGCCCTGCAGCCGGCCCATGCCGAGCGCATCAAGGACCTGGCCATGGTGGCGGGCGTGCGCAGCAACCAGCTCATCGGCTATGGCCTGGTGGTGGGCCTCAACGGCACCGGCGACCAGACCACCCAGACGCCGTTCACCATCCAGAGCATCAAGAACATGCTGGAACAGCTCGGGGTGACCGTGCCCACCAATGTGCGGCCGCAGCTCAAGAATGTCGCTGCCGTGATGGTCACCGCCGAGCTGCCGCCCTTTGCCAAGCCCGGCCAGCGGCTCGATGTCACCGTGTCCTCGCTGGGCAACGCCAAGAGCCTGCGCGGAGGCACCCTGCTGCTGACTCCGCTCAAGGGCGCCGATGGCCAGATCTATGCCCTGGCGCAGGGCAACCTCTTCGTCAGCGGCTTCGACGCCTCCGGCAAGGACGGCTCGCGGATCACGGTCAATGTGCCCAGCGCCGGCCGCATCCCCGGCGGTGCCACGGTGGAGCGGGCCGTGAACAACCCCTTTGCCAAGGGCGACTTCGTGGTGCTCAACCTGCACAACCCCGACTTCACCACCGCCAGCCGCCTGGTCAAGACCATCAATCGCCTGCTCGGCCCCGGCACCGCCGAGGCCCTGGACGGGGCCACCGTGCGTGTTCGTGCCCCGCGCGACACCAGCCAGCGCGTTGGCTACATGGCCATGCTCGAGGAGCTGGAGGTCCAGCCCGGCGAGGCGCCGGCCCGGGTCATCGTCAACTCGCGCACCGGCACGGTGGTCATCAGCAACCGCGTGCGCGTGAGCCCGGCCGCCGTCTCGCACGGCAACCTGGTGGTCACCATCACCGAGAACGAGCAGGTCAGCCAGCCCGGTGCCTTCTCGCCCGGGCAGACGGTGACCACCCAGCAGACCGAGATCAAGGCCGAGGAGGAGGGCAATCGCATGTTCCTCTTCAATCCCGGCGTGAGCCTGGACGAGATCGTCAAGGCCGTGAACGAGGTGGGCGCGGCGCCCGGCGACCTGGTGGCCATCCTCGAGGCCCTGAAGCAGGCCGGCGCCCTGCATGCCGAGCTGATCGTCATCTGAGGCCACGCATGAAGCCCGAACTGGACAGCATCGCCTCCTTTGCCGACCTGCAGGGTCTGGCCGCGCTTCGGCGCCGTGCCGCGCGTGGCGAGCAGGGCAGCCTGCAGGAGGCAGCGCGCCAGTTCGAGGCCCTGCTGCTGGGGCAGATGCTGCGCCAGATGCGCGAGGCGCAGAAGGTCGAGGGCGGCCTGTTCGACAGCCCGGCGCTGGATCAGTACCAGCAGATGATGGATCAGCAGCTGGCGCAGGACCTGGCGCGCCGTGGTGGCATCGGCCTGGCCCGCTTCATTGCCCGCCAGCTTTCCGAACCGCCGGCACCGCGGTCTCCCTCGGGTCCGGCACCTGCGCAGGCCGTGACTGCTGCTGCCGAACCCCCCTGGCAGCCGGGTGACCCCGCCAGTTTCGTCGGATCCCTGCTGCCCGTCGTGCGCCCGGTGGCCGAGCGCACCGGGCTGGCGCCCTCGGCCATCATCGCCCAGGCGGCGCTGGAGACCGGCTGGGGGCGTCATGTGCCGCGCCTGCCCGACGGGCGCAGCAGCTTCAATCTGTTTGGCATCAAGGCCGGGGCCGACTGGACCGGCGGGCGCGTGCGCCTGCCCACGCTGGAATATCGCGACGGTCTGGCAAGGCGCGAAGTGGCCGAGTTCCGCGCCTATCCGAGCCTGCAGGCGGCGCTGGACGACTATGCCGCCTTCCTGTCCGGCTCGCCGCGCTATGCCGAGGCCCTGCGTGCCGGCGGTGGTCGGGCCTGGGCCGAGGCCCTGCAGCGGGCCGGCTATGCCACCGATCCGCGCTATGCCGAACGGCTGATGGCGATTCTGGAGCGGCCGGAACTGCAGGGGCTGGATGGCACGACCGCACAGGAGCGGGCATCGTGAGCCCCCGTGGCCGACAAGGCGCTAAAGGAAATCGGATTCGGTCCGATAACCCGAGCAAGGAGGACTGCATGTCCACAAACTTCGTCCAAAATCCGGAAGCAGGGAGGCGCTGAACCATGGCCGGTACCAGCCTGTTTGGCATCGGTGTCTCCGCCCTGCGTGCGTTCCAGAGCGGGCTCGATACCACCGGGCAGAACATCGCCAATGTCAACACGCCGTATTACAGCCGGCAGGAGGTCATGTTCGAGCAGCGTCCGCCGCAGTTCTCGGCGGCCGGAGTCTATGTGGGCAGCGGGGTCGATGTGCAGGACATCCGCCGCATCTACGACCAGTTTGTCGTCAACCAGG
The DNA here is from genome assembly GCA_026995955.1 of Gammaproteobacteria bacterium. Classification (GTDB taxonomy): domain Bacteria; phylum Pseudomonadota; class Gammaproteobacteria; order J044; family J044; genus J044. The sequence goes on along the minus strand of JALWNJ010000265.1, from coordinate 647 downwards.
TGCAGAACGGCACCTCCACCTTCCAGCAGACCGATACCTACTACAGCTTCGCCACCCAGGTCGACAACCTGATGGCCGACGAGCAGTCCGGCCTTACGCCGGGCCTGCAGAACTTCTTCAACGCGGTGCAGGAGGTGGCCAACGACCCCACCTCCACCGCGGCGCGTCAGGTGCTGCTGACCGAGGGGCAGTCGCTGGTCAGCCGTTTCCGCTACCTGTACGACCGGCTCGAAGCCATCCGCGCCGATGCCAATGGCCGCATCGCCGGGTTCGTGGACGAGATCAACGGTCTCGCCGACTCGCTGGCGAAGATCAACCAGGACATCGTCATCGCCACCGGCCGTGCCAACGGCAAGACCCCCAACGACCTGCTCGACCAGCGCGATGCCCTGCTCGGCAAGCTCTCCGAGCTGGTGGCGGTGCGCACCGTGGCGCAGGACGACGGTTCGCTCAATGTGTTCATCGGCAACGGACAGGCGCTGGTCGTGGGCAACCGGGCCAATCGCCTCTCGGCCGACCCGCTCGGGCTGGATGTGACCGAGCCCGACATCAGCATCGACAACAACGGCACCCTGGTGCGCATTACCGATCACATCACCGGGGGCAAGCTGGGCGGTGTGCTGGCCTTCCGTGGCGAGATCCTGGAC
>JALWNJ010000264.1 GCA_026995955.1 Gammaproteobacteria bacterium | reverse complement strand
GCCTAGGGTGACGAAGCGCGTGCCGGGGGTGATGGCCGGGAACCAGCCGCGGGGCAGGAAGGTGTCGATGAGCTCGGCCAGGGTGACGCCGGCCTCGCATTCCAGCACGCCGCGCTGCGGGTCGAAATCGAGCATGCGGTTGAGGCGGGTGACGAGCGTGACCTGGCCGGCCTCGTTGAGGGCCGCATCGCCATAGCTGCGGCCCATGCCGCGCGCGATCTCGCTGCGGCCGGCCACCGGCTGCAGCGCGCGATAGCGTTCCGGACGCGCCACCTGGCACGACAGGCGCGGGAAACGGTTCCAGCCGGACAGTTCCAGGGTTTTGGTTCTCATGGCAGCCGGTAGCGTTCCTTGAAGCCGCAGTGACCCGTGGGCCAGGCAGGCGGGATGCGGTAGAAGCGCTCGTTGATGCGCTTCAGCACCCGCTCGCGATAGGCCTCGTATTTGAACCCATCCCCGAGCACGATTTCAAACGCCGTGCCCAGCACCGGCACCCGCAGCAGGCGCACGCGCTCGAAGAAGGGAGCGTATTCGGCCGCATCGTGGTGGCGGTTGAGGATGATGAGGAAGTCGCGCCCGTCGAGGCGGCGGAAGTCGGTGAGCCGGTCGTCCTCGCGGGCGTGGTAGGAGCCCTCGCCGAACACGCCGACATGGCGCCCGGCGTGGTAGCTCATCTCGGCCGCGGCCGCGTAGCTGTGCATGAACAGGGCGCGGTCGTCGACCAGGGGCGCTACGGCCTGCCATACCCGCTGGCCGTGCAGGGCATCGACGATGTGGTGGCGCAGCGCCGGATCCTGCGGCAGGGTAGCCTCGGGCAGGCGCGCCATTACCACCACGGCCGAAATCAGCAGCACATGCAGCAGGCTGAACCAGAGGTTGAAGCGCAGCGCGCCCCACACCGCGGGCAGGCCGCGCGCCAGCGCCAGCCAGGCCAGCACCAGGGCATGGAAGCCGAGCAGCCAGTGGATGCCGACCACCTTGCCCAGCGACAGGAGCCCGAGCAGGGCCAGCGGTACCCCGGCCAGCACCGCCAGCGCCCGACGCGGCAGCTCGGGGCCGACGGGCTGGGCAGCGCGCCGGCGCAGGGCATACCATACCACCGGCGGGGTCAGCACATAGGTCAGGGTCAGCAGGTAGAGCAGCGGTGTGTACCAGGGCACGCTGCCGCTGTTGCGGTTGAGGAAGTTGAACAGGAAGTTGTCCCAGCAGTGCTGCCAGTTCCACCACAGATTGAGGGCGAACAGGGCCGCCGAGACGAGGCCGGTGAGCAGCAGCCCGAGCAGCAGCCAGCCCTTGCGCCGGTCGATGAACCACCAGGCGACATAGGCCAGCGCCAGCAGGCCGGCGAAGTACTTGGACAGCAGGCCCAGGCCGAGAAACAGGCCGGCGAGGAGGAACCAGGGCAGGCGCTCGCGTACCACGCCGCGCCAGAAGCAGGCGGCGGAGAGAAAGCCGAACAGCACCACCGGCGTGTCGGTGGTGATGACGAAGTGCAGCAGGGGCAGGGGGCTGGCCAGGAACAGGGCCCCGGTGAGCCAGGCCAGGCGCGCGTCGATCTCGCGCAGCAACCATACCAGGCCGGCGCCTACCAGCACGGTGACCAGAATGGCAGGCAGGCGCAGCCACCACAGGGCGTCGCTGACCTGCAGCATGGCCGCCAGCCACCAGCCCACCATGGGCGGGTGGTCGTAGTAGCCCAGCGCCGGATGCCGCCCCCAGAGCACGAAGTAGGCTTCGTCGCCGGTGATCGGCAGGCCGGCGGCCAGCGCCAGACGCACCAGCGTGGTGACGGCCAGCAGCCACAGGAACCAGCGGCGGGCGGTGGTGCTGTCGGGGATCATGGCCCTTGTGCGCCGTCGCCGGCAGCGGATTCGGCCTCACGCAGCAGCCGCTCGATGACCTGGCGCTGTTCCGGGGCCATCCAGTCCACCGCGCCATAGACCCCGTAGCGGATGCGGCCGCGATGATCCAGCAGATAGGTGGTGGGGAAGGCGAATACCTTCCAGTCGCGCAGGGCCTTGCCGTCGCGGTCGAGCAGCACGGGCTGGGTGAATCGCACGCGTTCCTCGAGGAAGTGGCGCACGGTGTCCGGGTCCTCGGCCATGTTGACCGCGATCATGCGGAACGGCCGCCCCTTGAGCTGCCCGGCCAATTGCTCCATCGACGGCATTTCGTGCACGCAGGGCGGGCACCAGCTGGCCCAGAAGTTGACCAGAACCACCTGCCCGCGCAGGTCGTCCAGGCGCATGCGCCCGTCGCCCAGTACCGGCAGGTCCAGCGGCGGGGGCGTGGGATCGCCCTGCCAGGGTTCCAGTGCATGGGCCTTGCGCGCGCGCGGCGCGGCGCTGCCGCTGTCGCTTTCGAGCGGTGGCGGCCTGCGCGCCCCGGCCGGCAGGCGGGCGAGAAAGCGCAGGGCCTCGTCGAGCCATGCGGGCAGGCGCTCGGTGGCCTGCTGCTCGGCCTCGGTGGCGTCCGGGCGGTAGTGGAAGCGGTCGCGCAGCCCCGGCAGGATCTGCAACCACACCTCGGAGCCGCCCTCGGCCAGGGCCGCGCGGATGGCCTCGAGCTTCCAGAACCAGGGCGACTTGCGCGGCTGCATGAGCCAGATGCGGGCGTTGCTGTGGCGCACGATGGGCAGCAGGCGGGCCGGCGCGCCGGGCTCGGGGGTGGCCTCGTAGAGCTTGGGGCTGAGCAGCAGCACGGCACGGAGGCGGCGGTCGTCGGGATGGGCCTGCTGCCAGGCATGCAGCCCCTGCAGCAGGACGATGGCCCCATAGCCGGAGGCGAGCAGGAACAGCGGGCGGGGGTCGTCGCCCAGCACCCGTTCGATCAGCGCCCGCGTCTGTTGCGGGTCGATGTGTCCCAGGCTGCTCGGCACCGGCGGCAGGAAGTTGGCCTCGAAGGGGTCGGCCAGCCACACCTCGTGCCCCAGCGTGGCGAGCATCCGGGCAATGCGGGGCTGGGCCTCGGAAAATCCGCCGTCCGGCGGCAGCCACAGCAGCCGGTCGGGGGCCTGTACCTTGCCGAAGTGCCAGGCGGGGTATTCGGTGCCGTCGGCCAGCGTCAGCATGGTCTCCCCGGCCGGAGCCAGGGCGGGCAGCAGCAGGCAACAGAGCAGCAGCAGGCAGCGCAGCGGCCCGCGCAGGGGGCGATCAGCGGACACGGGGCAGGTCACTCCAGCGTGTGGTGTAGGCGGGAGAGAGGTGGTCGCGGCGCATCTGCCAGGGGCGCCGGATGCCCTCGCTGGCGAAGAACAGGCGCCCGCGCCCGGCGCGGTTGATGCGGTCCAGGGTCTGCATCAGGGCATCGGAGCGGCGGCGCGTGGGCAGGTGGTCGAACAGGTCGCGTTGCCAGCTTCGGGGCTGCACCAGCTCGCCCAGCAGGACCCCGGCCTTCATGTAACGGTGGCCGGGCCGCCAGGCTGTTTCCAGCGCGCGCAGCGCGGCATGCAGGACATCGCGGCTGTCGGCCGTGGGCTCGGGCAGGGGGACGGTGACCAGGGGATGGTGCTGCGGCTCGCGCGGGTGGTGCGGATTGGTACGCAGATAGACGCTGACCTGGCGGGTGAGCTGGCCGTCCTCGCGCAGTTTCTCGGCGGCGCGGGCGGCAAAGTGGCTGACGGCCTCGCGCAGCGGGGCGAGCGCACTCACGCGCTCGGCGAAGGTGCGACTGCACAGCACCTGCTGGCGGGGCGGCGGGGCCTCTTCCAGCTCCAGGCAGGATTGGCCGCGCAGCTCGCGCACGGTGCGCTCCAGCATCACGGAGAAGGCCTTGCGCATCAGCGCAGGATCGCTGTCGGCCAGCTTCAGCGCGCTGTCGATGCCCATGGCGCGCAGCCTGCGGCCGAGCCGCCGGCCCACGCCCCAGACTTCCTCCACGGGCATCAGGCGGAGCAGGCGACGCTGGCGGTGCGGATCACGCAGGTCCACCACACCGCCGGTGGCCGGCCAGCGCTTGGCGGCGGCATTGGCCAGCTTGGCCAGGGTGCGGCTGGGCGCGAGGCCGATGCTCACCGGCACGCCCACCCAGCGGTGCACCCGCTGACGCAGCGCGCGCGCCAGGGCGACGGGGTCGGCCAGGCCGGAGAGGTCGAGGAAGGCCTCGTCGATGGAATACTGCTCGACGCGGGGCACGGCTTCTTCCAGTACCCGCATGACCCGCTGCGAGACATCGGCGTAGAGGGCGTAGTTGCTGCTGAACACGGCCACTTCCTCGCGCTCGATGAGATCACGGATGCGGTAGGCGGGCACCGCCATGCCGATGCCGAGTGCCTTAGCCTCCTGCGAGCGGGCCACCACGCAGCCATCGTTGTTGGACAGCACGATCACCGGCCGGCCGCGCAGGTCGGGGCGGAACAGGCGCTCGCAGTTGGCGTAGAAGTTGTTGCAGTCCACCAGCGCATGCAACGGCTGCGCCGGTCGCGGGCTGGCGGTGCTCATCCGCGCAGGCTGTGGATGACGCTGGTGACCACGCCGAACAGCTCCAGGGCCTCGCCCTCGCGCAGTTCGATGGGCCGGTAGGCGGGATTGGCCGGCAGCAGCCGGGTGCGCGGGCGCAGTTCCAGCCGCTTGACGGTGAGCTCGCCATCGACGGCGGCGATGACCACATCGCCGTGGCGTGCCTCCAGCGAGCGATCCACCACCAGGATGTCGCCGGGGTGGATGCCGGCCTCGATCATCGAGTCGCCCTCGGCACGCACGAAGTAGGTGGCGGCGGGGCGCTGCACCAGCAGCTCGTTGAGGTCCAGCGCCTTTTCCACATGGTCGGCCGCGGGACTGGGAAAACCGGCCGGCACGCGATCCTCGAACAGGGGGACGGGGCAGGGCGGGAACTCGCCGCCCCGGCCCAGCAGGGTAACGGTGTCCTGGGGCGTTCGCGGCAGGGGAGATGCGCTCATGGTGGTCTCGCTGCTCCGGTTCTTCTCCGATGGCCGAATGATAGCACCACCGGGCCGGTGCCGAACCCCGTCTCCGCGTCACTTGGTGCTGTGGCTGAAGATGCCGTCCCAGTCCTCGGGCGGGGGGTGGCTGCGGAACCAGGCAATGCGGTCGAGGTAGAGGCGGTAGAGTACGCTGTCCGGGTTGGTCTGGCTCAGGTTGAACAGGGCCACCTCGGCGCTGTCCCAGTCCTGCCGACGGTAGGCCTCCAGCGCCTGGTGGAACTGGCGCAGCTCGCTCTTCAGGGCCGAGGGCACCTCGGCGGCCGGCCCCAGGGGCTCGAAGATGCGCACCGGCCTGGCCTTGCCCTTGACCCGTACCTGATCGAGTTCGCGGTAGAGCCAGTCGTCCACCGCCCTGCGGGTGCGCTCTCCGACGATGATGGAGATGCCATACACCTTGGTCAGTCCCTCGAGCCGAGAGCCCAGGTTCACCTCGTCGCCCATCACGGTGTAGGCCATGCGGAAGGCGGAGCCCATGTTGCCCACGTTCATCTCGCCGGTATTGAGGCCGATGCCGATGGCGATGCGCGGCCAGCCGCGGGCGGCGAAGCGTTCGTTGATCGCGTCCAGTTCCCGAATCATGGCGAAGGCCGCCTCCAGCGCATGGCGCGCATGCCGGTCATCGGGCAGCGGCGCGCCCCAGAAGGCCATGATGGCGTCGCCCATGTACTTGTCGATGGTGCCGCGGTGGCGGTGGATGATCTCGGTCATCGGCGTGAGGAAGCCGTTGATGAGCTCGGCCAGCTCCGTCGGCGACATGCCCTCCGACATGCTGGTGAAGTTGCGGATGTCGGAGAACAGCACGGTGAGCTCCCGGCTCTCGGGCTCCACCGAGTAGTCTTCGGGGTCCTCGCTCATCTCGTCCACCAGCTCGGGCGGCACGTACTGGCCGAACAGGTGGGCGAGCTGGCGCTTGCCGCGGGTCTCGACGAAAAAGCCGATGGTGACATGGAGGATCAGCATCAGCAGAACGAGTACCAGCGGCGAGGCCAGCGGCAGAACCATGTCGTAGCGGGTCCAAGCCAGATGGCTGGCGCCGATGACCAGGGCCAGCAGGCCCAGGGTGAGCAGGGTGGCAGCAAGCGGGGACAGGCGCGGCAGGGCCAGCAGCAGGATGGCGCCGAGCATCAGCACGAGCAGGAACTCGTAGGCGATGAGGTACTGGGGATGCGCCTTGATGCGCCCGTCGAGCATGCCGGAGAGCAGATTGGCATGCACCTCGACCCCGGGATAGCCCCGCTTCTGCAGCGGCACGAAGCGCAGATCCCTGAGCCCCGGTGCCGAGGTACCGACCAGCACGAAGGCCCCTTTCAGCAGTTCGCGCGGTGCGCTGCCATCGTGGATGTCGGCCATCGACACATAGGGAAAGCTGTGTTCCGGCCCGCGATAGGGCACCAGGGCCGCGCTGCGGTTGTCGACCGGGATGCGGAACTTGCCCACCCGTACCTGTTCCAGTGCGTACACGCCATGGTGGCGGCGTTCGTTGTAGGGCACGATCTGCAGCTGCACCTGATCGGCGGGGATTCGGTAGGCGGCGCGCAGCATGGCAATGGTGAGGCTCTCGTAGAGTTTGCCGCGATACACCTGCAGCAGCGGCACACGGCGGAAGATGCCATCCTCGTCCACCAGCGGATTGTCGAAGAAGCCGCCCCTGCCGGCGGCCTCGACCAGCACGGGCAGGTTGCCGGTGTACCCCTCGGGCCGGGGTACGCCGAGGCGCTTGAGCGTGGTCTTGTCAAGCTGCCGCAATGGCGGCGGCAGGCGGCCGATCTCGCGTGGTTCGTTGCGTTGTACCCGGGTGCGGAAAATGTGGCCGAGCACCACTGCGCGTCCCTCCATGCTCTCGGCGAAGCGGCGGTCGCTGTCCAGTTGCGGCGCCAGCTCGCGTCGGACGGCCAGGAAGGCCGGATCGTCGCGCAACCGGCCCCGGGCCAGTTCGTCCAGCAGGCGGCGCGCGGAAGGGTCGAAGGCCTCGGGAAAGGAGATGTCGAAGCCGACCACGCGCACGCCGTAGTCCTCGAACAGGCGATCGAGGATGCGTGCCAGCACATCGCGACGCCAGGGCCAGTGGCCAAGTTTCGACAGGCTGTATTCGTCGATGTCGGCGATGACGATGCGCCGATCCACGGTGCGGGGGGCTGTGAGGTTGAGCTGCAGGTCGTAGATCAGGTGGTCGAACTGCTGCAGCAGTGGGAGGCGGATGTCGCCGCGTACATGGAGCAGGAACAGGGCAATGAGCAGGGCACCGAGGAAGTAGCGCAGGCCATGTCGCAGCAGGCTGCGGGGGTTGAGGCTGACGGCCTGCAGATTCATGGCCCGGGTGGCCCGTGAACGCCGCGGCTCAGCGGGTCGAGAACTCCATCTTGATGCCGGTTACCTCGATGATGTCGCCGTCGCTGAGGGGCTGGGCATGCTTGCCCAGCGGCTCGCCGTTGAGCAGGGGGATGGCGTCGCCCTCCACATGCATCACGAAGAAGCCCTGCGGGCGGCGGCTGATGGCGGTGACCTGGGTGCCCGGCTTGCCGATGGTGGTCAGTGCCTTGGTGAGCTTGAGTTCCTTGCCGGCGTTGCTGCCGTTGAGAATCTTCAGCGAGGCCTCCTTCGGTGGGGCCTGGGTAGCGGCCTCCCCGGCCTTGAGCGACGCGTTCAGCTCGGCGCTGATACGGCTGACCGATTCGTCGACCTGCTGCCCGCCCTCGTGCTCCGGCATGCCCATCTGGTCGGGGCGGATGACCATCGTCTTCTCGAATTCGTCATTGGGCGCGGCGGTGGCCAGCTCGTTGATGTACTTGAGCTTGTGCTTGCCGATGGTGATGACATCGCCGTTGACCAGGGCATGCTTGCGGATCGGCTTGTCGTTGACCAGGGTGCCGTTGGTGCTGTTGAGATCCTCGATGAAGGAGTCGTTGAGGATGGTGATGATCTGGCAGTGCTGGCCGCTGACCGCGAGGTTGTCGATCTGGATGTCGTTGTCGGGACGGCGGCCGATGGTGATGCACTCCTTGTTGAGCGGGTATTCGCCCAGTACCTTGTCGTCCAGTGTCAGTACAACCTTTGCCATCAGTGTTTCCCCTGGTGTGTTGTGGTAGCGGCCATCTCGGTGGCCCGGCGCTCCGGCGGTCAGAACAGCCAGTCGACGACCCGGTCGTACCAGTGCTTCCTGGCATGGAATTCCTTCATCGGGCGGGCCAGGATCACCGACACGTTGTCCTTTCCGCCGTGCTCGTTGGCCAGATCCACGAGTCGCTTGGCAGCTTCTTCGAGATTAGCACCAAACTCCTTGAGTGTTAAGTAAATTTCCTCGTCCTCGACCATGTCGTTGAGGCCATCGGAGCAGAGCAGGTAGATGTCGCCCGGGAAGGTGACATCCTCCTGCAGATCCACCGCCACGCTGGGCTCGATGCCGAGCGCCCGGGTGACCAGGTTCTTGTTCAGCGACTGCTTCGCCTCTTCCTGGCTGTAGAAACCGCGATCGACCAGCTCCTGCAGCAGGGTGTGGTCGACCGTGATCTGCTCCAGCTGGTCGTTGCGCAGACGGTACATGCGCGAGTCGCCGACATGGGCGAAGGTGATGCGATTGTCGTAGAAGATCAGCACCACCACCGTGGTGCCCATGCCCTGATACTGGGGCTGGCTCTGCGCCGTCTGGTAGATGGTCTCGTTGGCCTTGACGATGGCATCGCGCACGGCGATGCTCTCGCGGGTATAGCCGGTCGCCTCGTCGATCTCGCCCGGCGTCAGGGCGGGGATGCGCTTGCGCAGCTCCTCCATGATGGTGTTCACGGCGATGGCGCTGGCCACCTCGCCGCCCTTGTAGCCGCCCATGCCGTCGGCCAGCACCACGGCGCCGATCTCCATGTCCTCGCCGATGCTGTCCTCGTTGTGCGTGCGCACCCTCCCGGTGTCGCTCAGGCCGACCACCTCGACCTTGCCCTTGAGATTCATGTCCCGGCCCCGTCGTCGAGTTGATCCATGCAGGCACGAATGTCCCGCGCAATGTCCGCACCTGACTGGTAGCGCGTTTCCACGTTCTTGTCCAGCATGCGGTTGATGATGTCACGCACGCAGGGCGGCAGATCGGGCCGCAACACGGTGACATCCGGGTGCTCCTCGTTGGCGATCTTGTACATCAGGGTGGCCATCGACTCGGCCTGGAACGGCAAGTTGCCGGTGAGCAGCTGGAAGAACATCACGCCCAGCGAGAACAGGTCGGAACGGCCATCCACCTTCTTGCCCGCAAGCTGTTCGGGCGACATGTAGGAGGGGGTGCCCAGCACCATGCCGGTCTTGGTCTTGCTGGAGTCGGTGATGCGGGCGATGCCGAAATCGGTGATCTTGATCTCGCCGCTCTCCGGCTCGTACATCACATTGGCCGGCTTGACATCACGATGCACCACATTGAGGCCATGGGCATAGGCCAGGGCATCGGCGCAGCGGGCGACGATGTCCATGACGGTGCGCGGCGGCAGCAGATTGCTGGGCCGCGTGTAGCGCATGAGATCCTTGCCCTTGAGGTACTCCATGGCGATGTAGGCCAGGTCGTGTTCCTCGCCGGCGTCGTAGATGGTGACGATGTTGGGATGGTTGAGCCGGCCCGCGGTCTCGGCCTCGCGGAAGAAGCGCGCCTTGACCTCCTCGATTTCGCTCTCGTCGAACTCCTGTGACAGGGCCATGGTCTTGATCGCTACCACACGATTGATTTTCGGATCGCGGCCCAGGTACACCACGCCCATGGCACCCTTGCCCAGTTCCTTCTCCACCTCGTAGCGGCCAAGCATCGGCTTCTCCACGCCGTCGCCGCTCAGCACCAGGGTGCCCTCGCCCTTGCTCGAGCCGAGCATCACCGTCTCGTCCATCTTCTTGCTGCGCGCCAGGCGCTGCTGGATGTCCTTGAACTCGGGGTCGTGCTCGGCCATGTAGCGGTACACCGAGTGTGCCTTGTTGAACTGGCGCTTGCGCTCGTAGTCCAGGGCCAGGTTGTAGAGCAGTTCCATGACATCGTCGTTCAGTTCCAGCTTGCGGAACTTGTCGAAGGCCATGTCGAGCTGGCCCTGGCCCTGGAATGCCAGTCCCAGCATGCGGTTGCTCTCGGCCGATTCGAAGTCGGAACGCAGCTTGCCCTGCTCGGTGGTGAAGAAGCGCTTGCTGATGAGCACCACATAGCCGATCAGCAGCAGGGACAGCGGCAGCATGAGCTGCAGCCACAGCGACTGTGTGGCCAGCAGCCAGAATTCGGTGCCGAACAGGGTCAGACCGAGCACGAAGGTGAGCAGTGCCGCCAGCGCCGCCTTGAGTCGCGGCAACAGCAGGATCAGATACAGCGCGACCAGCAGCAGGGCGCCCAGTTCGGTCCACAGCGCCCATTGCGGGCGGACGAAGAAATCCTCGTTGAGCAGGCTGGAGACCTGGTGCGCCAGCACCAGTACCGGCGGCATGGCGGTGGACACCGGCGTGACCTGCGGGGTGGTGATGCCGGCGGCCGTCTCGCCCACCAGGACGATCTTGCCCTTGTAGCGTTCGGCCGGGACATTCCCTTTGAGCACGTCGTAAAAGGAATCGATGGGGAAGGGCTGTACGCCCGGCGCGGTGTGGTAGAAGTGGGTGAGCAGCTGCAGTGCCGGGTCGGTGTCGATGCGGATGCCGCCCAGGTCGATGCCCTCGCCGAGATGCACCGCGATCTCGTCGTTGGAGAGATTGAGCCTTCGTGCGGCCACCAGCAGCGACAGCGAGGGCAGGAAGTCGTCGTAGTAGTGCATCACCAAGGCGTCGCTGCGCACGCTGCCGTCCCGGTCGCGCACCGCGCCGAGATAACCGATGCCGTTGGCCTTGCTGCCGAGCTGGGGAATCGGCGGCAGCACTTCTATGATGGCCGGCGGCAGCAGGCCGGCGTCGATGGCACCGATGCGGTCGTCGATGTTGGTCAGGGCGTTGCGCTTGATGTAGGCCGGGAGATCCTGATCGGGGTTGCCGCGCGGATTGCCGGTGAACACGAACATGTTCATCAGCACCCGACCGTTCTGCTGGATGCTCCGTGCCAGCTGGCGGTCGGTCTCCAGCGCCTGTTCGGCCGCCACCAGCTTGCGCGCCAGGGCATTGATGTCGGGGATCAGGCGATTGCGCAGGTTCGATCCCAGGAACCACTGGCGCAGCTCGGAGATCTGGGGCAGGGCCTTGCGGCCGCGGGCAGCATTGGCCTCGTCCACCTGGCGCAGACGCTGATCCAGGGTGCGGATGTCGTCGTCGATGGAGACGATGCTGGACGCGCGCAGCTGACTCAGGAGGCCCTGGATGTAGACCAGCCCCGGATCGCGCTGCGGCTCGGTGAAGGCCACCGTGGTGGCGACGACCCGGGCGCCGCCCTCCCTGAGGCGGTCGATCAGGCGCGCGTGCAGCGTGCGCGGCCAGGGCCATCGGCCCAGTTTCTCGATACTGGCGTCGTCGATGGCGATGATGGCGATGTCGTCCGAGGGCGTGGCCTCGTTGTAGCGCACGCCAAGGTCATAGGCGGCGAGTTCCACTCCCTGGAAGCTGTCGAACAACAACCCGGCGGCGATGACCAGCACCGAAACCAGCAGGCCGGTCATCCAGTCTGCCTTCCATGCTCCCTTGTTCATTGCGGTGGCGTACCCGTCATCGTTGTTGTCTGTTGGGCCCTGTGGGCTACTATAAAAGGATAGCAGCAGAAAGGGAAACCCGGGGCGCGCCCTGACCGCCCGGGTCATGGTCAATCCGGACCGGGAACACCGCATGAGCGCATCGCAGCCAGCCCTGATCGAACGCATGAGGCGCCTCAACGAGATCGGCGTGGCGCTGTCGGCGGAAAGGGACACCCACCGACTGTTGCAGACCATCCTGGAAGCGGCAATGGACCTGGTCGCGGCCGATGCCGGCACCATCTACACGCTGGAGAACGATCGTCTGCACTTCGAGGTGATGGGCAACCGCAGTCTGGGCATCGAGGTGCGCAGCGAGGCGGCGCGGCCCAAGACCTTCGAACCGATTCCCCTGTACGACGAGGACGGCCGACCGGTGACCTCGCTGGTGGTCACCAGCGCCGTCCATCAGCGCCGCACCATCAACATTCCCGATGTGTACCATGCGCCCGAGGGCTACGATTTCAGCGGCACCCACCGCTTCGACGAGCAGAGCGGCTATCAGACCCGCTCGCTGCTGGCCATCCCCATGCTCAACCACGAGAACGACATCATCGGCGTGCTGCAGCTCATCAATGCCCAGGACGCGGCGGGTCGGGTGGTGGCCTTCGACGAAGACCTGCAGCAACTGGCCGAGTCGCTAGCCTCGCAGGCCGCGGTGGCGCTGACCAACCGCCGACTGATCGACGAGCTGAACCACCTGTTCGATGCCTTCGTGCGCCTCATCGCCACCGCCATCGACGAGAAGTCACCCTATACCGGTGGCCATTGCCGCCGCGTGCCCGAGCTGACCATGATGCTGGCCGAGGCGGCCTCGCGCTCCGACCATCCGGCGCTGCGCGACTTCCGTCTTACTGACGCAGACCGGCACGAGCTCAGCGTGGCGGCCTGGCTGCACGACTGCGGCAAGATCACCACCCCCGAGTGGGTGATGGACAAGGCCACCAAGCTGCAGACCATCCGTGACCGTATCCACGAGGTCGAGCTGCGCTACGAGATCCTCAGGCGCGATGCCGAGATCGAGGCCCTGCGCGCGCTGCTGCGCGAGCAGGGCATCGACGACACCCCGGCCCGCGACGCGGCGGCCGAGGCAGGGCGCATCCTGGACGAGGAACTCGATTTCCTGCGCCGCGCCAACATCGGCGGTGAGTTCATGGAAGAGGCCGATCAGCAGCGGGTTCGCGAGATCGCCGCGCGCGAGTTCGAGCTGGCGGGCAATCGGCGCCCCCTGCTCGACGAGGACGAGGTGAAGAACCTCTGCATTCCCAAGGGCACGCTCACCCCCGAGGAGCGCGAAATCATCAACAACCACATCGTCGCCACCATCAAGATGCTGGAATCCCTGCCGTTTCCCAAGCACCTGGCACGGGTGCCCGAATATGCCGGTGGGCACCACGAGCGCATGGATGGGCGCGGCTATCCGCGTGGCCTGACCGGCGATCAGATGTCGATCCCGGCGCGGGTGATGGCGATCGCCGACATCTTCGAGGCGCTGACCGCGCGCGATCGGCCCTACAAGCCCGGCAAGAAGCTCAGCGAGTGCCTGCAGATCATGGGCCGCATGAAGCTGGACCACCACATCGACCCCGACCTGTTCGATGTGTTCGTGCGCGAGAAGGTGTATCTGGACTATGCCCGGCGCTTCCTCGAGCCGGAGCAGATCGACGAGGTCGACGAGGCGGAGATCCCGGGCTACACCCCCTGAGACGGTTCTGCCGCGCCCGCTTCGGCCTCAGGCGACGGCCTCGCTGCCTTCCATCGCGGTGGGCGGGACGCTGCCCAGCCCGCCTTCCAGGATGTAGACCTCGAAGCCGCGTTCGCCCAGCAGGAAGGCCCCCGCCGAGCTGCGCCGCCCCGTGTCGCAGTACAGGATGTAGCTGCGGTTCGGATCGAGATCGTCCACCCGCGTGCGCAAGATGATGAGCGGCACGTTCTCGCTGCCGCGGATGTGGCCCTGGCGGTATTCGTCGGGCAGGCGCACATCGAGGAACCGGGCGCCTTCGCGGGCCACCTTGACCACCGCCTCCTCGTAGCCGATGCGCTGCATCATCGGCTCCTTGAGCAGGGCATCGAAGTCCTCCTTTGACAGTCGCATCAGC
>JALWNJ010000263.1 GCA_026995955.1 Gammaproteobacteria bacterium | reverse complement strand
GCTCCACGCCGGCAGCTCGTTGTCGAAGGCCGCCGGCCGCTCGCCGCCCACCGGATAGCAGCAGGCCGGCAGGGCCACGAACTCGGTCTCGGGCCCGGCCGGGCGCAGCCGCTGCTGCGGCAGAAAGCGCCCCAGATGGCGTGCCTGGGCGCGCTGCGCCAGCACCAGCAGCATGGTCTCGTAGTGCTGCTGGTGGTGCTGCAGCAGAAACAGTGGCAGATAGCCATCCGCCAGCAGCGGATGCTCGGGCAGGCGCTGCTCGCCCATGCCGCTCAGGAGCAGCAGGGTGCGCTCCTGGTCTGCGCGCACCTGTCGCAGGAGCCGATCGCGCGGCGGCAGGCTGCGCCCCCGCTCCGGCTTGAAGTCCTGCTCGGGGAGATACAGCGCGTCCTGCCGCCGCAGGCCGCGCCAGCGCCCCAGCACCTCGCCCAGCAACCAGCGCTTCTCGATGTGGGCACAGTGGGCATAGTGCCAGCCGATGGGCGACAGCCCGGGGTGAAACTGGCAGCGCAGGTCGTGCTCGTCGAGCCGTTTCACCAGCGCCTCCATGCGGTTGTGGATGCCGCGCAGCTCGGCCAGCAGGGGCAGCGGCGCGTTCACAGCGGCACCTGCTCCGGCGAGGCGCCGGTGGCCAGGCGCAGGAGATGACACGGTGTTTCTCCCTCCCGAGTCTGCCGAGGCAGCCGCGCAGGACTGTGCTCAGACCAGCACAGCCAGCCGGCAACCCCCATGGGCGCGCACATGGAGGTCGTCGGGTCACATGTGAGCAATGTTTTTGCCGAACGCATGCCATCTAGCTTAACCCAGATCACGCGCCACGCGGCGGGCTTCCAAACCGTACACGGACCGGCCATGGCCATGCCGATACCGGCCTGCGACTGCGCGATCATCACGAGGCAGCGGGCGGGGATTACAGCCTGCTGCTGGCGCAGAGATGAACACCGCCTTCATCACCCTGTAACATGGGCAGGGTTCAATGAGCATCGACCGGGACCATCGTGACACGCATGGGTAGCAAGGACATTCTCATCGTCGAGGACGAGGCCGCCATCCGCGAGATGGTGGCCTTCAGCCTGCCGTCGGAGGCGTTCACGCTGCGCCAGGCGGCCGATACCGCGGAAGCCGAAGTACTCTTGAGCGAACGGCTGCCGGATCTGATCCTGCTCGACTGGATGCTGCCCGGCACCAGCGGGCTGGAGTTCGCGCGGCGGCTGCGCCGCGACGAGTACACCCGGGGCGTGCCGATCATCATGCTCACCGCGCGCGGCGAGGAAGACGACCGCATCAGTGGGCTCGAGGCCGGTGCCGACGACTACGTGACCAAGCCCTTCTCGCCGCGCGAGCTGATCGCCCGCATCCGCGCCGTGCTGCGGCGCAGCAGCCCGGACCGGGGCAGCGACCGGCTCGAGGCGGCGGGCCTGACCCTGGACCTGGCCGGACATCGGCTGCACTACGGCCAGCGGCAGATCGAACTCGGCCCCACCGAGTTCCGTCTGCTGCGCCATTTCATGGGCCACCCGGAGCGGGTGTTCAGCCGCGGCCAGCTGCTCGATGCGGTCTGGGGCCGGGGTGCGGATGTCGAGGAGCGCACGGTGGACGTGCACATCCTGCGCCTGCGCAAGGCGCTGGCCAGCGTGCGGCGCGAGGGCCTGATCCAGACCGTGCGCGGGGCCGGCTACCGCTTCTCGACACGGAAGGAATGAAACGGATGCCCTCGAGCCCCTTGCGGGTATAGAATCGGGCCATGAACCCCTGGACGCAGGAACTGTGGCGGCTGCTGGGTGTGCTCCTGCTCGCCCTGGGCATCGGCCTGTTTGCCGGCAGCGTGGCCTGGGCGCTGGTGGCCGGGCTGGCCCTGTATCTCGTCTGGCAGGGCTGGCGCCTGCACCGTCTCCATGCCTGGCTGAGCCACAACCCGCGCCACGAGCCCCCGGAACTGGGTGGGCTGTGGGGCGAGTTTGCGTATCAGGTCTCGCGCCTGGCGCGTCAGGAACGCAAGCGCAAGAAGAAACTGGCCAAGGTGCTGGGGCGCTTCTACGACTCCTTGGCAGCCATGCCGGACGCCGTGGTATCGCTGGATGCCGACTACAACATCGAATGGTTCAACCAGGCCGCCGGCCGCCTGCTGGGCCTGAAGAAGATCGACCGCAACCGGCGCGTGACCAATCTGGTGCGCGACCCCCGCCTCAGCGAATGTCTGGCCAGTGACGATACCAGCAACCGCTCCTGCGCCCTGACCTCCCCGGTGGACGACCGCATCACCCTGCACGTGCGGCTGGTGCCCTTTGGCAAGAACCAGCACCTGCTGCTGGCCCGCGATGTCTCCCGCCTGCAGCAGCTGGAACGGGTACGGCGCGACTTCGTGGCCAATGTCTCGCACGAGCTGCGCACCCCGCTCACCGTGCTCGGCGGCTATCTCGAGACCCTCAACGGGCTGCCTGCCAGTGATCCACGCATCGCGCCCGAGCTGCGACCGACCCTGAAGCGCATGGAGGCCCAGACCCGTCGCATGCAGGCCCTGGTCACCGATCTGCTTCAGCTCAGCCGCCTGGAATCCGATCCGCCACGCGAGGAGGAGCGGGTCAACCTGCCGGCCCTGATCGCGGCGGTGGCCGAGGAGGCCGGGCAGCTGGCCGCGGAGAAACACCAGCAGCTGGAGCTGCGGCTGGAGAGCCGGGACTGGCTGCTCGGGAGCAGTCGCGAGTTGCACAGCGCCTTTGCCAACCTGGCCGCCAATGCGGTGCGCTACACGCCGGAGGGGGGCCACATCGTCATCCGCTGGTATCGCGACGCGCAGGGCGGACACTTCGAGGTGGAGGACGATGGCCGCGGCATCGCGCCGCAGCATCTGCACCGCCTCACCGAGCGTTTCTACCGGGTGGACGAAGACCGCTCGCGCGAACACGGCGGTACCGGCCTGGGGCTGGCCATCGTCAAGCACGTGCTGCAGCGGCACGAGGCCGAACTGCACATTAGCAGCCAACTTGGCCGCGGCAGTACCTTCCCTTGCGACTTCCCGCCCAGGCGACTGGGCGAACCCGACGCCGCCCCCGATACCGATGCCGCTACCCGCGCGGCAGGCAGCGGCGCTGCCTGAGCCCGACCGCGGGCAGGCGCTTCAGCCGAAGCGGCCGGTGATGTAGTCCTCGGTCTGCTTCAGGTGCGGGTTGGTGAAGATGGTATCGGTATCGGCGAACTCGATCAGTTTGCCCATGTACATGAAGGCCGTGTAGTCCGAGACCCGTGCCGCCTGCTGCATGTTGTGGGTGACGATGACGATGGTGTAGCTGCTCTTGAGCTCGGCGATCAGCTCCTCCAGCTTGAGGGTGGAGATCGGGTCCAGCGCCGAGGCCGGCTCGTCCATCAGCAGCACCTCGGG
>JALWNJ010000262.1 GCA_026995955.1 Gammaproteobacteria bacterium | reverse complement strand
AGCAGTTTCTTCATCATCCGATGTGTGACACCTTGAGCAGTCTGTGGATATCCTTCTTCACCGGGCGCACATTGAAGCCCGGGGCGTAGTCGAGCACCGCGTTGCCCAGCGGGTCCAGCAACAGGGTATGACCCGCCGACACGCCGGGCAGGCCCGCCAGCGCCCGGGCCAGTCCGGCATCGACCACCAGCTGCATCTGCGGATGGCGGCGTTGCAACTCGGCCCACTCCGGCCCCGGCGGCGTGGCACGCACAACGGCATAGCCCACCCGGTCGCTGTCCTTGCCGAGCGCGATGTCGAGCTGGCGCAGCTTGAACAGGTCGGCCTCGCACAGCAGATCGCAGCGTCCTTCGGAGAGCAGCAGATAGCGCCAGCGGCCCGGCATCAGCGTCGCCAGCCGCGGGTCGCTTATCGGCATGGCCAGCAGGCGACCGTAGTTGACCTGACTCAGCTGCAACGGCAAACGATCCCGCCCCGCGTACATCGCCACCGCGATCAGCAGAGGGCCGAGAAACACCGCGAAGAGCAACAGCATCATGCGCCGGCTTCTGCCGGCCTCCGGCAACGGTGGGCGACGATCTTCAGTCATCGTGGTCATTTCTTTTCCTCGTCAGCAACAGCGTCCCCAGCAGCGCCAGCACACTGGCCATGACAAACCACTGGATGGCATAGGCGACATGACGCTGGGGTCGAACCGGACTCACTGGCCATTGCTGCACCAGGCCGCTCCTGGGCTGCTGCAGCCGCAGGATGACGGGCAGCACCGGCTGTCCCAGGGCGCGCGAGATGGCCGCAAAGTCGATGTGCTCGACCACCCTGGGCCAACCCTCGCCCTCGAACACCGGCCCGAGACTGAAGGCTTTGCCCAGGGGGCTGTAGAGCGCCCCCACCAGCTCCCGGTCGGAGCCCGTTGGCGGCAGGACCGGCAACTCCGAACGGCGTACCGGAGCCGGCAGCCAGCCCCGATCCACCAGAAGCAGGCGGCCCGATTCGGGACTGCGCCATGGCGTGATCAGTTGATAGCCGGGACGGCCATCGCGAACCTGGTTGTCGAGCAGAAAGTCGTGGCCATGCAGCCAGGCACCCTGCACACGCACGACCCGGAACCGCTGATCGGAATAGTCGGCCCGATCCCAGACGAAGGGCACCGGTTCGGCGCTGCTGCGCCGGGCCTGCTCTTCGATGAGGGCACGCTTCTGGGTGGCGCGATCGAGCTGCCAGAAGCCGAGACCCGTCATCAGGGCCACCAGGCCCAGCACCAGAACCATGGCCAGCACCTTGCGCAGCACCCCCTTCCCTGCTCCCGCCTCGGCTATACTGAGCGGCATTGCCAAACCGGAAACCCCGTCATGCTCATCAAGCTCATCGTTCTGGGACTATTGGTGGTCATCATCGGCAGTCTTATGTCCGCCCTGGTGTACCTGATCCGTGACCGCGGCCGCTCGGACCGCACCGTCAAGGCGCTCACCGTACGTATCAGTCTTTCCATCCTCGCCTTCCTGCTGCTGATGGGCGGGTATTACGCCGGTCTCATCCAGCCCCACGGGGTATTGCCTCCGACCCACTGAAACCGGGGCGCCTCGCGTACCGGCCTCACAGCCAGTACACGAAGATGAACAACCCCAGCCACACCACATCGACGAAGTGCCAGTACCAGGCCGCCGCCTCGAAGGCGAAGTGGTGCTCGGGGGTGAAGTGACCCTTGATGGCACGCACCAGCATCACGGTGAGCATGATGGCGCCGATGGTGACGTGCAGCCCATGAAAACCCGTCAGCATGAAGAAGGTGGAACCGTAGATGCCGCTCTCCAGGGTAAGGTTCATGTGCCGGTAGGCCTCGCCATATTCATAGACCTGAAGGGCAAGGAAGAGCACCCCCAGGGCGATGGTCACGGCCAGGCCGGCGATGAGCTGGCCGCGCTTGCCCTGCTTCAGCGCCCAGTGCGCCCAGGTAATGGTGGCACCCGAGGTCAGCAGGATCAGGGTGTTGATGGCGGGAATGCCCCAGGCCGGCATGGCCTCGAACTCGCCCCCCACCTGCGCCGGCCCATTGGTGGGCCAGGCGGCCTGGTAGCCCGACCACAGCAAGGCATTGGTGAGCTCCTTGGCCCCCTCGCCACCCAGCCACGGCACGGCCAGGTTGCGCGCATAGAACAGGGCGCCGAAGAAGGCGGCGAAGAACATCACCTCCGAGAAGATGAACCAGAACATGCCCCAGCGGAAGGAGCGATCGACCTGGTCGTTGAAGCACCCCTGCTGGCTCTCGCGGATGACGGTGCCGAACCAGCCCACCATCATCACCAGCGTGATGGCGACGCCGGCCAGCAGCACCAGCCTGCCGGTCTCGACGCCATTGAGCCAGCTGGAAAGGCCGACCAGCAGCGCAGTCAGGCCAATGGACCCGACGATTGGCCAGTGACTGCCATGCGGCACGTAGTATTGGTCATGGGTATGTGCCATCGATTCATCCCCCTCGCTTGTCTTCTGCCGCCTTGCGGACGGTCCTGGTTATGTCGAAAAAGGTATAGCCGAGCGAAACCGTGCGCACTTCTTCCGGCAGATCCGGCTCAATGACGAACACCAGCGGCATGCGCCGCTCCTCGTGCGGACCGATCGGCTGGTTGCTGAAGCAGAAACACTCGGTCTTCTTGAAGTACTTCGAGGCCACGCCAGGCATGACGCTGGGTATGGCCTGCCCCACCACCGGCTGGTCGGTGTTGTTGCGCACCCGGTAGTAAACCCGGTACATGCGTCCGGGATTGACGCGCATGCGCACTTGCTCGGGCTCGAAGGTCCAGTTGATGCCGTTGTTCACCGCCGCCACGAACTCGACGGTCACCCAGCGGCCTTCGTCGACCTGCAGCCGACGGGCCTGGGTTTCCCCAAGGGTGCCCGTCTTGCCGTTGAGGCCGGTGATGTCGCAGAATACATCGTAGATCGGCACCATGAGGAAACCGAAACCGAACATGCCGACGACCACCAGCAACAGACGAACGGCGGTCTTGCGACCCGGGTTTTGCTGCTTCACTCCGTCACTCATTGCATCCAGGTCCAGACGATGAAGGCCAGATAGAACCCGGTGGCCAGGAGCCAGAGGCCGAGCGCGGTCCTGCGAATGGCGCGTGACCGCTGCCGATCATCATTCGGCATGATTCACTCCACCACCGGAGCCTTGGTAAAGCTGTGGTACGGCGGGGGCGAGGGTAGCGTCCATTCGAGCCCGTGCGCGCCTTCCCAAACCTGGGCACTGGCCTTGGCGCCGCTGCGTGCGGCCTTCCATACCACATACACGAAGATGAGCTGCGCCAGACCAAAGCCGAAGGCGCCGATGGAGGCCAGCATGTTGAAATCGGCAAACTGCAGCGCGTAATCGGGAATGCGCC
>JALWNJ010000261.1 GCA_026995955.1 Gammaproteobacteria bacterium | reverse complement strand
GCTATACTCCGGCCGCGATCCGCGACTTCTGCGACCGCATCGGCGTCTCCAAGGCCGACAACTCGGTGGAGATGGGCATCCTCGAGAGCTGCATCCGCGACGATCTCAACCGCCATGCACCCCGGCGCATGGCCGTGCTGCACCCGCTGAAGCTCGTCATCGAGAACTGGCCCGAGGGTCATGTGGAATGGCTGGAGGCGCCCAACCATCCGCAGGACCCCGACATGGGCAGCCGCCGCATTCCGATGACGCGCGAGGTATGGATCGACCGCAACGACTTCGTCGAGGTGGCGCCCAACAAGAAGTGGAAGCGGCTGGTCCTGGGCGGCGAGGTGCGGCTCAGGAACGGCTATGTCGTGCGCTGCGACCGCGTCATCCGCGACGACAACGACGACATCGTGGAACTGCGCGGCAGCTACGACCCCGATACCCTCGGCGCCAATCCGGAGAGGCGCAAGGTCAAGGGCGTCATCCACTGGGTCAGCGCCGAACATGCCGTGCGCGCCGAGGTACGGCTCTACGACCGGCTGTTCACCGTGCCGCACCCGGACACGGATCCCGAGCACGACTTCCTGGCGTTCCTCAATCCCGATTCGCTGCGCACGCTGACCGACTGCATGCTGGAGCCGAGCCTGGCCGAGGCCGAACCCGGTGCCTGCTACCAGTTCGAGCGCGAGGGCTACTTCACCCTCGATCCGGACACCACGGAGCACGGACTGCCGGTGTTCAACCGCACCGTCACACTGCGCGACTCCTGGGCCAAGATCGAGCAGAAGGAGGGGGCAAAAAAGGCCGCCGACAAGGGTTGACAACCGGCCCCGATTCTCTAGAATACGCGTCTCTTTCGGGGCCATAGCTCAGCTGGGAGAGCGCTACAATGGCATTGTAGAGGTCGGCGGTTCGATCCCGCCTGGCTCCACCAGACAGCTTGGCCGAGGTGTCAGACATGCATCGCTTCGGCAGGTATCTGGCTACCGCGGGGGCACTGCTCTCGGCGCTGGGCCTGATCATCGGCTTCACGGCCATGATCCAGGGCCATGGACAGGTGGCCAAGTTTTTTCTGATGCTCATCCCGCTGGGATTCGTAGCATTGCTGACGGGGGTCGTGACCACCTTCCTGGTCACCGAGGACCGGACACGACCGCCCGAGTAGAAGGGTTTGCGTCCCCTTCGTCTAGAGGCCTAGGACACCGCCCTTTCACGGCGGTAACAGGGGTTCGACTCCCCTAGGGGACGCCATTATCGAGGGCCTTCGGCATCTGCCGAAGGCCCTTTTTCTTCGGGGCAGGGGCCGATTCTCAAGTCCCAAGTCCCTCGCTCCTGCCTTCCTCCTGCCTTGAAACCCGCACCCTCCGTCCCCATCCCTTTCCTGAAACCAAACAGCTACGGGGAGAACGACATGGCAGACCGAGTACTG
Organism: Gammaproteobacteria bacterium; assembly: GCA_026995955.1. Classification (GTDB taxonomy): domain Bacteria; phylum Pseudomonadota; class Gammaproteobacteria; order J044; family J044; genus J044. Next base: position 12,324 of record JALWNJ010000261.1, on the reverse strand, counting down.
GAACGGGATCACTGGAAGGACTACTTCGATCACTTCAGCAGTGTCAGCGGCACCGAGCTGGTGGAGATCGAGGTGGCTGGCCTGGACATTGGCGATCAGGTGGAGGCCGAATGGCTGCCCCTGTCCGGCATCAGCTACGATCCGAAGGACGATGTACTGGTAGTGGATGCCGGCGAGGCCGTCCAGCACATGATCCGTTCGCCGAAGGCGATCCGGGTGCAGGAGGACGACAACGGCATCCACACCTTCGAAGTGGAAGACGGCGAGGGACATGTGCAGATCATCCGTCTGAAGGAGCCGATGGCCCTGCCGGCGCCGTAAAACCACGGAACCACTGCAGCGATGCTCCCCTGGGCGGGAGCATCGTTGTGTTTGTTGCAAGGCAACTGATTGAAAGGAAACGAAATTCCACGCAAGACGGGATGCTGGTATAATTTTTCGGCCCTGCTGCGCAGGGGCCACAACACGAACCAGCCCGAAAGGGCACGCTTGCAGTTGGACAACAGGGGGTAAGCATGGCCGAGATCTTCACGCAGGAATGGCTGGACCGTTTCAAGGAAAAGTGGAACGCCGACCCGGAGCTGGGCGGTGCGCTCGAGCAGATCGGCTTCAGTTCCGTCATTGGTTATGGTTACGACGGCGAAGAGAACCCACGGGCCGTGCTGGTGGTCAATGACGGCAAGGTGGTCAGTGCCGGCCCCTACAACGGCGAGGATTTGAACTGGGACCTGCGTGCGACGCCGGAGCAGTGGCAGCAGTGGCTTTCCAAGCCGCCGGGGCTGATGGCCATTGGCCTTGCCTACACCTCGCGCAAGCTTCGTTTCAAGGTCGGCGACTATGCCGCCATGGTCAAGGATCCGCGCATGGCGGGGCCTTTCGTGCGCAGCTTCGCCCTGATGAGCCAGGTCTGACCCCATGTCCGAATCGGCGCGGGTTCGCATCCTTTTCGTCTGCATGGGCAACATCTGCCGTTCGCCGACGGCGCATGCCGTCTTCGAACGCCTCGTCGAGGCCGAGGGGCTGGCCGATCGCATCGAGGTCGATTCGGCTGGTACCCATGCCTATCATGTAGGCGAGGCACCGGATCCCCGTGCCCGCGAGACGGCTCGGCGTCGCGGCCTGGACATGGATCACCTGCGGGCGCGCAAGGTCACGGCCGACGACATCGAGTCCTTCGATCTGGTCGTGGCCATGGATCAGGCCAATCTGGAAGAGCTGACCCAGATCTGCCCTGCCGGGCATGAGGAAAAGCTGACCCTGTTCATGCGCTTTGCCCCCCATTTCGGGCGTGACGAGGTGCCCGATCCCTACTATGGCGGCCCCAACGGCTTCGAGCTGGTGTTCGACATGGTGGAGGAGGCCTCGCGCGGCCTGCTCGAGCATCTGCGTCAGCGTCACGGCATCTGAATCGTTCCTCCCCTTTCCGGGCCATGGCAGGGCTCTGCTAGAATGGGCCCGGTTTCTCCACGCAGGATCGCCATGCGACGCTTTTTCGCCAGCCTGTTCCTGACGCTCGCACTCACGCTGCAACCCGGCAGTGCGACGGCGGCGGTGTATCAGGACTACGGTGCTTCGCCGTTCGTCAAGATGATGCTGCTGATGATGGACATGTTCGGCCTGCTGGACAAGGTGCCGCATGGCTATCCGGGCCTCTACGGGGCCTATCCCTGGGGCCACGGCGCCTATCCGGGCTGGAGTGGCACGGGCTGGCCCGCGGGTGTCGATCCCTTTACCCAGCCCGGTTTCGCCAATTTCCCGCCGGTGCAGTCAGCGGGCCAGGGGCTCCAGCCCTGGGGCAGCGGCCCTTCCGTGGTGACCAATCCCTGGGAGCCGATCGACGAGGCCGCGCCCGATCGCGGCCGTGGGGTGGGGTTGAACGGCATCTGGCAGGGGCAGGGCGGCGACCTGATGGCAATCTACGGCGATCGTTTCCTTTGGAGCGATCCGTACAACCGTACCCTGGGTGGGCGCTTCCGCATCCAGGGCGATTATCTCGTGGCGCGCGTCGCCGGCAGCGGAAGGCCGCTGGTGTTCCGGGTGCAGAAGGTGCCGGGTGGTTTCATCGCCATGGATGCCAGCGGGCGCGCCATTCGCTTCCGGCGGCTCTATTGAGGCAGGCCAATGGTGCAATGGCTTCTTGATCACATGCTGTGGGTCGGCGCCGGGATCGTGCTGCTGCTGGTCGGCATCAAACTGGCCGTGGCCGCCGTGCTGCGGCGCCTGATCGCCGAGTCGGAATCCGACAGCCGCTAGCCCGCTAGCCTACCCCGATCCGTTCGGCGAGGAAGTCCAGGATCTCGTCTTCGGGGACCAGGGTCGGTTCCGCGTCACGACGGCCCTTGTATTCGATCTCCCCCTTGTCCAGCCCGCGTTCGCTGATCACCAGTCGGTGCGGGATGCCGAGCAGCTCCATGTCGGAGAACATGACCCCGGGACGCACATTGCGATCGTCCAGGATGACTTCGTGGCCGGCACCCTGCAGGCGTGCCAGCAGGGTCTCGGCCCAGTCCCGCAGGCGCTGCGACTTGTGCAGGTTGATGGGGCAGATGGCCAGGGTGAACGGGGCGATGGCCTCGGGCCAGACGATGCCGCGATCGTCGTGGTGCTGTTCGATGGCTGCGGCCACGACGCGTGACACACCGATGCCGTAGCAGCCCATGGTCAGGGTCACCGCCTTGCCGTTCTCGTCCAGCACCTGCGCCCCCAGCGCGCGGGTGTACTTGTCGCCGAGCTGGAAGATGTGGCCCACCTCGATGCCGCGCACGATGCGCAGCCGGCCGCGGCCGTCCGGGCTGGGATCGCCCTCGACCACATTGCGCAGGTCGGTCACTGCGGGCTCCGGCAGGTCGCGCCCCCAGTTCACGCCCGTCAGGTGCCAGCCATCGCGATTGGCGCCACAGACGAAATCGGCCACATGGGCAGCAGCGTGGTCGGCAATCACCGGCAGATCGAGACCCACCGGTCCGAGGGAGCCGGGCGAGCAGCCAACGGCGGCACGGACTTCCTCCTCGCTGGCGAAGCTCAGCGGGCTGGCCACCTGTGGCAGTTTCTCGGCCTTGATCTCGTTGAGTTCGTGGTCGCCGCGCAATACCAGCGCCACGACCTCGCCCTCGTTGGCGCCGCGCACCAGCAGGGTCTTGAGGCAGCGTTGCGGCGGCACGCCAAGGAAGCGGCTCACCTCCTCGATACTGTGCTGCCCCGGCGTTTCCACCTCGCGCATTTCTTCCTGCGGCTCGGGGCGCGGGCCCGCCGGGGGCAGGGCCTCGGCCAGTTCCACATTGGCGGCGTAGTCGCTCTCGTCGGAGAAGGCGATGGCATCCTCGCCAGAACTGGCCAGGACATGGAACTCGTGTGACCGGTTGCCGCCGATGGTGCCGGTGTCGGCCAGCACGGCGCGGAAGTCGAGCCCGAGGCGTTCGAAGATGCGCGTGTAGGCGGCGTACATGGCCTCGTAGGTCTCGGCCAGCGAGGCCTCGTCGAGATGGAAGGAGTAGGCATCCTTCATCAGGAACTCGCGCGCGCGCATGACTCCGAAGCGGGGCCGGATCTCGTCACGGAACTTGGTCTGGATCTGATAGTAGTTGACCGGCAGTTGCTTGTAGCTGTGGATCTCGTTGCGCACGATGTCGGTGATGACCTCCTCGTGGGTGGGGCCATAGACGAACTCGCGCCCGTGCCGGTCGTGGAAGCGCAGCAGCTCGGGACCGTACTGTTCGGCACGACCCGATTCCTGCCACAGCTCGATCGGCTGCACCGTGGGCATCAGCAGTTCCAGGGCGCCGCTGGCGTCCATCTCCTCGCGCACGATGCGTTCCACCTTGCGCAGCACGCGCAGTCCCCAGGGCATCCAGGTGTAGAGTCCGGAGGCCAGCCGGCGGATCATGCCGGCGCGCAGCATCAGGCGGTGGCTGGCGATCTCGGCATCGGCCGGGGTTTCCTTGAGGGTGGACAGGGGGAACTGTGACACGCGCATGGGCGATCCTCGGGTCGGTCGGGAAGGGATTGTCGTCAGGGGTCAGAAGGTGGCGCCGTTCCAGCCCCACAGATGGCGCACGCCGTTGCCGAACTCGATGTAGGTGCGTGCGGGCGGGACCCCCAGGCGTTCCTGCAGCAGGCGACACAGCCGTTCGGAGAACTCGGCGGTACGGTCCTCGGGCAGGCCGAGGCTCTTCAGCTCGCAGTAGGCCAGCGGCTCGTCGCTGCCGGCAAAGCGCATGTCCGGGTTGTGGGCATAACGCACCATGACATAGGACTCGGGCTTGCCGAGCATCGTGGCCACCTCGTGCGAGGCCTCGGCAAGGAAACCGTCACGGTCGGAAGGTGTGGCGTTGCTTTCGATGCTGAGCAGGGGCATGGGGTCATTCTTCCTTGCTGCAGTAGGTTTCGAGGTTCTTGCGGATGCGGGCGATGCGGGCCTGCTTCTCGGCCTCGCTGAGCTCGCGCACGGTATTGCCCTCGCGCACCGAGATGCGCTTGGTGTTCTGCAGGGTATCGAGGCTGCGGCGCTGTTTCTCGCAGTAGGCCTCCAGCTTGTCGCTGTCGATCACTTCGATCGGTCCTTCGTCTGCTGTCTTGTCGTCGGGTTGATCCGCTGGAGCCGGTTCAGCGGCGGCAGCCTTCGCTGGCGTCGTGTCGCGGGCCGGGGTTGAAGTACTGCCCGAGGAGGTACGGATGCGCACGCTGGGTCGGTCCATGGGTGGAGTCTGGGTATACTGGACCTTGCCAGCGTCGTCGTACCACTTGAAGACATCGGCCAGGACGGCCGGGATTGCCGCCATCGTGGCAAGCAGGACAAGGCTCTGGATCAGGCGCTTCAGGATCGATTGCATGACAGTGTTCCCGGTTCGTTGGGCGGGGCCGGGCACAATCCGGCCGCTCGGGTCCTCATGGACTAGAATATACGCCAAGTGAGCGCACCGATGCCACAGAAGGCCCGTTTCGTGACCGGTTTATTGCTTTACCTGGTTGCTCGGGTATTCAATATTAGAAAATACTAATATATAATTCCTGCCATCCAAGACCACCCCGGGCCCCGGCCCGCAGACAACGCAAGAAGGGGAACAATGACAATGAGACAAGGCATAACGGCGCTGCTGCTGATGGGGCTATTGCCCGTTGCCCTCGCTGACCAGGACCAGCCGGCCCTCAAGGCGGAGGTGGAGCGGCTTTCCGCCACGGAGGTCCGTTACGAGACGGTGCCCAGGCTCGAGGTCTTTGATGGCAATGTCGAGGCGGTAAACGAGGCAACGGTGTCGGCCCAGACCAGCGGTCGCATCATTGCGGTGAACTACGATGTGGACGATTTCGTGGAGAAGGGCAGCATCATCGTCCAGTTCGACGACTCCACGCAGAAGGCACGCCTCGAACGCGCCCGCGCCAAGCTCGTGGAGGCCGAGGCGCGCTACAACGAGGCCCGTACCGAGTTCGAGCGCATCAAGGACATCTTTGCCCGCAAGCTGGTCTCCAAGTCGCGCTACGACAAGGCCGAGGCGGCCTACAAGTCGGCCCGGGCCCAGCTCAATGCGGCCCGCGCGGCCCTGCGCGAGGCGGAAGTCCAGTACCAGTACACGCGGGTGCGTGCCCCCTACAGCGGCATCGTCACCAAGCGCCATGTGCAGGTGGGCGAGGTGGCCCATGTCGGCACGCCGCTGATGACCGGCATCTCGCTGGAGGAGCTGCGGGTGGTGGTTCATGTCCCGCAAAGCAGCATCCGGGGGGTGCGTACCCATCAGCAGGCCGAGGTGTTCATCCAGGGGCGCCAGGAACCCGTGCCCGTCGACCACATCACCTTCTTCCCCTTTGCCGACCCGGCCACGCACAGTTTCCGCGTGCGCGCCTACCTGAAGAAAGGGGTCAAGGATTTGTTCCCCGGCATGTTCGTCAAGACCGCCTTCCGGGTGGGCGAGGACCGTCGCCTCCTGGTGCCCGAGCAGGCCGTGGTGTTCCGCAGCGAGGTCACGGGGGTCTATGTGGTGCACGACGATGGTCGTCTGGAGCTGCGTCAGGTACGGCTGGGCCGGCACCTGGGGTCTCGCTACGAGATCCTGGCCGGTCTGAGCGAGGGCGAGCGCGTGGCCACCGATCCGGAGATGGCGGTGCTGTTGATCAAGCAGAAGAACCGGGCCCGCATCGCAGAGGAGCGCAAGGGCCATGAGTGAGCCGAAGCTCGGGATCTCCGGCCGCATCGCCAGACAGTTCCTTACCACTGAGATCACGCCCTTGCTGGCGCTGGTGGGGCTGCTGATGGGCCTGTTTGCGATCGCCGTCACGCCGCGCGAGGAAGAGCCGCAGATCAATGTCACCTTCGCCAATGTGTTCATTCCCTATCCGGGGGCGACGGCGCGCGAGGTGGAGCATCTCGTGAGTACGCCGGCGGAGCAGGTGCTGTCGGAGATCGAGGGCATCAAGCATGTGTACTCCACCTCCATGCCTGGCATGTCGGTGCTCACCGTGCAGTACCATGTCGGCGAGGATCGCACGGCGGCCATCGTGCGCCTGTACAACAAGATCTTTTCCAACCAGGACTGGCTGCCCCGGAACCTCGGCGTGGGCCAGCCGATCATCAAGCCCAAGGGCATCGACGATGTGCCCATCGTCTCGGTCACGCTGTGGTCGAAGGACGAGCAAAAGGGCGGCTACGAACTGCTCCAGGTAGCCCATGCGCTGGAGGCCGAACTCAAGCGCGTGCCCGGTACCCGCAACATCTACACCATCGGGGGCCCCGAGCGGGTGGTCCATGTACTGCTCGATCCTCAGGCGCTGGCTGCCTACGGCATCGACCTGGCCAGCCTGGCCAATGCGCTGCGGGTGTCCAACCACACCCGTGACGCGGTGCAGATGGTGCGCGACAACCAGGAGATCCTGGTCAAGGCTGGCACCTTCCTGACCTCGCCCGAGGAGATTGCCGGCCTGGTGGTCGGTGTCCACGACGGCAAGCCGGTCTATCTGCGCGATGTCGCCGAGGTGCGGCTGGGGCCGGATCAGCCCGAGTCCTGGGTGATGCACGGCGAGGGCGAGCAGCAGGCACGCCATGCCGAGCTGGCCGGCAATGTGCGACCGGCGGTCACCATTGCCGTCGCCAAGAAACCGGGCACCAATGCGGTGAAGATTGCCCAGCGCGTCATCAAGCGTCTGGAGCAGCTCAAGGGTACCTTCATCCCCGATGACGTTCAGGTCGAGATTACCCGCAACTATGGCGAGACGGCCGATGCCAAGGCGAAGAAACTCATCAGCAAGCTGATCTTTGCCACCGCCTCGGTGGTGCTGCTGGTGCTGATCGCACTGGGTTGGCGCGAGGCCATCATCGTGGGCGTAGCCGTGATCATCACCCTGCTGATCACCCTGTTTGCTTCCTGGGCCTGGGGCTTCACGCTCAACCGGGTGTCGCTGTTCGCGCTCATCTTCTCCATCGGCATCCTGGTGGACGATGCCATCGTGGTGGTGGAGAACATCCACCGCCACATGCAGATGGGCAGGAAGAATCTTCTGGAGGCCATTCCGTATGCCGTGGACGAGGTGGGCGGCCCGACCATCCTTGCCACACTGACCGTGATCGCGGCACTGTTGCCGATGGCCTTCGTCACCGGTCTGATGGGCCCCTACATGAGCCCGATCCCGATCAATGCCAGCATGGGCATGCTCATCTCGCTGGCAGTGGCCTATGTGCTTACCCCATGGCTGACCTACAAGATGCTGAATCGTGTACAGGTGGCGCATCATGCCGATGACGTGGAGGGTGAGCCGGGTTTTCTGGATCGCCTCTCGCACGCCACCGTGGGCCGCTTCCTGGGCCCCGAAGCCGGGCGCAGGCGTCTGGTGCTGTTCGCCAGCATGCTGCTGCTGATCCTGCTCTCGGTAGGGCTGGTGGCAGTCAAGGTGGTGGTACTGAAGATGCTGCCCTTCGACAACAAGTCGGAGTTCCAGGTGGTGCTCGACATGCCGGAGGGCACGACGGTGGAGCAGACCGCACGGGTGCTCAACGAGGCTGCGGAATATCTTGCCACCGTGCCCGAGGTGGCGAACTACCAGATCTACGCCGGCACTGCCGCGCCGATCAACTTCAATGGGCTGGTGCGGCAGTACTACCTGCGCCGGGGCGCCAATCTCGGCGACATTCAGGTCAATCTGATCGACAAGCATCAGCGCGAGCGCAAGAGCCACGAGATCGCGCTCGCCGTGCGTGGCCCGCTGCAGCAGATCGCGCGCAAGTACGGTGGCAACCTGAAGGTGGTCGAGGTGCCGCCCGGGCCGCCGGTGATGTCGCCGCTGGTGGCCGAGATCTATGGTCTCGACTACGAGGGTCAGCTCAAGGTGGCCAAGCAGGTACGCGCGGTGTTCGAGCACACGCCGGACATCGTCGATGTCGACGACAGCATCGAGTATCCGGAACCGCGCCTGGTGATCGAGGTGGACCGCAACAAGGCGGCCCTGCTGGGCGTGTCGCAGCAGGAGATCTCGGATGCGGTGGCCACCATCCTGGGCGGCAGTGATGTCGGCTACCTGCACGGCAACAACATGAAGTATGCCGTGCCCATCCGCCTCGAGTACCGGGTGGCAGACAAGGCCGATCTCGATGCCATCCTGGCGCTCAAGGTGCGCAGCCGTTCCGGCAAGCTGGTACCCATTTCCGAGCTGGTGCGCGTACGCGACGACCGGCGCGAGCACTCGATCTACCACAAGGACCTGCTGCCCGTGGTCTATGTGGTCGGTGACATGGCAGGCCAGCTCGACAGTCCGCTGTACGGCATGTTCGAGATCTACGAGACGCTGAAACAGACGCCCATGGCGCAGGGACGGCCGGTGGACCAGTTCTTCGTCTCCCAGCCGGACAACCCCTACACCTACAGCCTGAAATGGGACGGCGAGTGGCAGGTGACCTACGAGACCTTCCGCGACATGGGTATTGCCTATGCCGTGGGGATGGTGCTCATCTATCTGCTGGTGGTCGCACAGTTCCGTTCCTATGCGGTGCCGCTGATCATCATGGCACCGATCCCGCTGACGGTGATCGGCGTGATGCCGGGCCACGCCCTGCTCGGGGCCCAGTTCACCGCCACCTCGATGATCGGCATGATCGCCCTGGCCGGTATCATCGTACGCAACTCCATCCTGCTGGTGGACTTCGTCGGCGAGGAACTGAAGCGCGGGCTGCCGCTGGAGGAGGCCATCGTGCGTTCCGCAGCAGTGCGCGCCAAGCCCATCGTGCTCACCGGCCTGGCCGCCATGCTCGGCGCCTTCTTCATCCTCGACGATCCGATCTTCAGCGGCCTGGCGATCTCCCTGATCTTCGGCATTTTCGTCTCCACCCTGCTGACGCTGGTGGTGATCCCGGTGCTGTACTACCTGTACGAGCACCGCCGTCTGGCGAAAGCCTGATCTCCGTGAGCGGTGCCGGGCGGTTTTCCGGCACCGCCTGGAGTCAGGCGGTTTCGGCTTCAGGCAGGGCGAGGCAGAAGGTGGCGCCCTGGCCTGGCTTGCCTTCGGCGCGTACGCTGCCGCGATGCCGATGGGCGATGCGCTGCACGGTGGCCAGTCCGATGCCACTGCCCTCGAATTCGTTTCCATGCAGGCGCTGGAAGGCACCGAACAGCCTTGCCGCATGCCGCATGTCGAAACCCACGCCGTTGTCACGGATGCAGATCTCGATCATGCCGTTGCGCCTTCGGCCGCTTATCTCGATGCGTGCCGGTTGCCAGTCGCGGGTATACTTCCAGGCATTGCGCAACAGGTTTTCGAGCGCGACCTGAATCAGTTCCGGATCGCATTGGCATTTCAGTCCTTCCTGTACCTGCCATTCGACCTCCCGCGCGGGGTGTTCCCGTTGCAGCCGCTGCAGGATGGCGGTTGCCATGGCCGACAGGTCGACCTTCTGCAGTTGCATTTCGGAGCGGCTGAGCCGTGACAGACGCAGCAGGCTGTCGATCAGTCCGCCCATGCGCTGGCTGGCATGGCGGATGCGCGCCAGATAGTCGCGTGCCTCCTCGTCCATCCGATCGCCGTAGTCTTCCTCCAGGGCACGGGAAAATCCGTCGATGGCACGCAGCGGCGCGCGCAGATCATGAGAGACGGAGTAGGAGAAGCTCTCCAGCTCCTCGTTGATGGCGCGCAGCTCCGCGGTGCGGTGCTCCACTGCCTGCTGCAGGCGTTCTTCTTCTGCGGCGATGGCCGCGCGGGCCTCGCGCAGGCGGCTGATCAGTTCCTCGGCCTCCTGCGCCAGGGTGGCCACCTCGAGGCTTGCGTGCGTGGCCAGTCTTTCGATTTCCCCCTTTTCGGGCAGGGCGTCGAGATGCACCGAAGACAGGGCCTGGCTGAGCCTTTCGAGCGGATGGGTCAGGTGTCGCACGAGCAGGCTGATGGAGACGATGAGGAACAGAAGGGCCAGCAGGGCCGCGCCGCCAATCACAAGAGGAAGCCGGCCACTGAAGGGATCGGGTGCATCGTGGAATGCGACCCATACCGTGCCCAGCGGGATGCCGTCGATGATGGCCTCGCGTTGCAACAGCTGCGCAATGCCGTTGCGGTCGGGTTTGTCGATGTCGTGGAAGGATTTTCCGATCCAGTCGGGCCGGGTGCTGGCGAGCACCTTGCCGTGGCGATCGGCAATGACGATCCAGGCGATTTCCCGATTCTGTGCCATGGCCCGAACCAGGCCGTCGAGCAGTTCGAAGTCTCGGGCGGCGAGTCCATCCAGACTGCTGCGCGCAAGCAGGCTGACCAGGGCCTCCCGCCGTTCACCGGCCAATGCTTCCATCTGCGCCCGCGTCTGGTGGATGATGAACAGGCTGAGCGCGAGCAGGGCCAGCAACAGGATGGCACCCGTGCCCAGGATCAGGCGCTGCGCGAGCGTGGCCTTCATGAGCCGGGATCGAGTTCGGCCTTGCGGAACAGTTCCTCCGTGACCTTTTCCACTGACGGGTCATAGGTAGTGAAATGGCTGATGCGCATGCTGGCCATGGGCTCCAGGACCAGGCGGCCTTCGGGATCGTCGTACATGCCGATGACGATTTCCGTGATGCGCCGGGACAGCGCCTCGTCCAGATCGGGGCGGGCAGCGAGCACATGCTCGGGGTAGGCCTCGGACTCTCCGATCACCTTGAGGTTGCTCAGATCCTCCCTTTTGCCGAGCAGGCTGTAGCGCACCCCACAGAGGGTGCCGACGGTGCCCGGCTTGGTCTGTACCTCGCGGATGGTGGAAATGAAGTTGCGCGTGAAGTCTTCCTGCGTGTTGCGGATGCCTTCCTCGTGCAGCCGCGCGCGCGGCGCCAGGTAGGCGCCCGCACCCAGGGGGCTGATGTAGGCCATGCGATGGCCCTCGATCTGGTACAGTTCGTCGATGGGCGCATCCTTGCGCACGAAGAACAGGCTGCGGCTGAAGGTGCTGCCGTTGAGGTTGACCATCTGTGCCAGGGGTTTTGCCAGCCCCTTGCGCTTGAGTCGATAGTACACATGGGAGTTGATGTAGAAGACATCCAGCTTGCCTTCCTCGATGGCCCGCGTCAGGCGTTCGAAACCTCTCGGCGCGATCACTTCCACAGAACGCCCCAGGCGTTGTTCCAGATAGTGGGCAAAGGGCGTCCACTTGGCCACGGCCCGCGCGGGTGGAGCGACACTGAGGACGCCGAAGTGCAACGCAGGCGCGGCGGTGTCCGAAGGGCGTTCGGCATGGACAGCCGGAAGGAATCCCAGTGTCAGCAGCAGGAAGAGGGCGATCAACGGGTGTCGTGGCATGGGATGCTCCGTCTTGTCGTTCAGTGCTCGGTGCTGGTCGGTTCGTCGATGGCGAAACCCTGTGCGTAGTCTATGCCAATCTCCTCGAGTACCGGCAGGATCTCCGGTCGCTCGACGAATTCCGCAATGGTACGCATGCCCGCCTCACGAGCGATGCGGTGCACGGCCTCGACGATGGTCCGGTCCATGCGGTCGCGATCGATGTGGCGCACGAAGATGCCGTCTATCTTGAGAAAGTCCACCGGCAGGTTGCGCAGGTAGGCAAAAGAACTCAGGCCACTGCCGAAGTCGTCGAGTGCCAGGCTGCAGCCCAGTTCCTTGATGCCCTTCATGAAGGCCAGCGCATGCTGATAGTCGGCGATGGCCGCGGTTTCCGTGATCTCGAAACACAGCCGCCGGGGGGCGATGCCATGCTGCTCGAATTGCGAGCGCACGAAGGACAGGAGCTCGCTGTCTCCCAGGCTCTGTCCGGAAAGATTGATGGCCACGAGGTCGTTCGGTCCCATTTCGATGGCACATTCGTTGTGTGCAAGCTTCTCGCACATGCGCGAGATGACCCAGCGGTCGATGGCCGGCATGCGGTGGTAGCGCCCGGCA
>JALWNJ010000260.1 GCA_026995955.1 Gammaproteobacteria bacterium | reverse complement strand
CACCGGCACGGCACGCCAGTCGGCCGGCCACAGGCTGCGCTCAAATCATGGGATTGCCTGGCCAGGAGTACCCACGCTGCCCTGAAGCGTTTCGGCTTCGATGCCGACAGTCGCATCGTGGCCACTGTGCCGCCGCAGCACATGTACGGGTTCGAGCTATCCATCCTGGTGCCGCTGTTCAGCGGCGCCCGGGTATGGCGCGGTCTGCCCTTCTACCCGGCCGATGTGCAGGCCGCGCTGCAGGCGATGGGCGAGGGTTGCTGGCTGGTGACCACGCCGCTGCACCTGCGCGCGCTGTTGCGCAGTGGCCTTGAGTGGCCACGCCTTGCCGGGATTGTGTCTGCCACCGCGCCGCTGGACCCGGCCCTGGCCGAGCAGGCGGAGCAGTGTTTCGACGCCCCCCTGTACGAGATCTACGGCTGCACCGAGGCCGGTTCCATGGCCAGCAGGCGCACGGTTGCGGGGGACGAATGGTTGCCCTACGAGGGCATGCAGTTCTGCATCGGGACGGACGGCTCGGCACGGGTAGCCGCCGATTGGCTGCCCGAACGCGTGGAACTGGGCGATCTGCTGCAATCCGCCGGTGCTGGCGGTTTCCGCCTTGTCGGCCGCAAGGCCGATCTCGTCAACATCGCCGGCAAGCGGGCCTCGCTGGCCGATCTCAATCTGCGTCTGAACGCCATCGAGGGGGTGCTGGACGGGGTGTTCCTGGCGCCCGAATCTGACGAGGGGCGACTGCGTGCCGTGGTGGTGGCGCCCGGGCTGTCCGAGCGCGACATTCTGGATGCGCTGGCAGCGCAGCTCGATCCGGTGTTCCTGCCGCGCCCCCTGTATCGGGTGGACAGCCTGCCGCGCAATGCCACCGGCAAGCTGCCTCGCGCCGCACTGGAGGCGCTGCTGGCGCGGATCGAGGAGGAGCGTTGTGCCTGAGCGCCGACCGCTGCCCCTGCCCGCAGACCATCCTGCGCTGGCGGGCCACTTCCCGGGCCAGCCTGTGTTCCCTGCCGTGGTCCTGCTGGAGGCGGTGCGCGGCGTGCTCACCGAGGCCACCCCGGATCTGCGTCTGCTGGCCGTCAGCCAGGCCAAGTTCCTGCGACCGGTGACGCCGGGCATGGCGGTGGAACTGAGCTGGGAGCAGGAAGGGCGGCGCATCCGCTTTCGGTGTCTGCACGAAGGGGCCGTGGTGGCGAGCGGTGAGCTGGCCATCGAAGGCGTGGCGTGAGCCTCGGCTGGCGCCAGTCACGCGAGCGCAGCAACGCTTTCTGGCTGCGCATCATCCGCTGGATCGCGCTGCATCTGGGGCGGCCGGTAGCGCGACTGCTGCTGTGGCCCATTACGCTGTGGTTCTGGATCGGCGGGCGGGACAGCCGCCGCGCCTCGGCCGATTTCCTGCGCCGCGCGCTGGGGCGCCCGGCAACCTGGCGCGACACCTTCCGCCACCATCATGCCTTCGCCAGCGTGCTGCTGGATCGGGTGTTCCTGCTCGCCGGCCGCGACGATCTGTTCACGGTGGAGGTGCAGGGGGCGGAACGGCTCGATGCGGCGCTTGAGGCGGGTCGCGGCTGTCTGCTGCTGGGCAGCCACCTGGGCAGCTTCGAGGTGCTGCGCGCGCTGGGCATCCAGTGGCGCGATCTGCCGCTTAAGGTACTGATGTATCCGCAGCACAATGCAACCGTCACCCGCCTGCTCGAGGCCCTGAACCCCAAAGTGGCCGAGACCGTGATCCCGCTGGGCCGGCCCGATACCATGCTGCGGGTGCACGAGGCCCTGCAGGAAGGTGCGGTGATCGGCATGCTCGGTGATCGCATCGATCAGCAGGGCCGCTGGCGCTGCTGTGCCTTTTTGGCAGAACCGGCAGCCTTTCCCACCGGTCCGGCGACGCTGGCGCTGGCGCTGAAGGTGCCGCTGATCCTGTTCTGGGGCCTGTACCTGGGCGGCAACCGCTACCGCATCGTGTTCGAGCCCCTCTACGATGGCGAGGCGGTGCCGCGGGCACAGCGCGAGGCCCGGATCGCGGAACTGACCTGCCGCTATGCCGCCCGTCTGGATTATCATGCGCGCAGGCACCCGTACAACTGGTTCAACTTCTATGACTACTGGCAGCTCCCGCTGGCTGACGATCCTGCTGATACTGATGCTGGCGCTGCCGGCGCTGGCCGCCGCCAACGCTGAGGAGGCTGCGCTGACGGCACTCATGCAGCGCCTGGCGGCAGTGCCCGAGCGACACAGTGCTTTCACCGAGACCCAGCACAGCGGGCTGCTCGATGTGCCGCTGGTGCAGAGCGGTACGCTGTACTACCGTCGCCCCGACTACCTGGAGCGGCGTGTCGGCGGGCGGCGCGCGGTGATCGACGGCGAGCGCGTGATCCTCGACGACGGCCATGGCGGCCGTCGTGAGCTGGCGCTGGACGATGTGCCGCTGCTGCGTGCCTTCGTCGTCTCCTTCCGCGCCACCCTGGGCGGTGACCTGACGGCACTGCGGCGCCACTATCGGGTCGGGTTTGTGCAGCAGGCCGAGGGCTGGCGCCTGCGGCTGGTGCCGCGCGATCCGCGCATGCAGGCCTTGGTCGAATCGGTCACCATCGAGGGTCGGGGCGACTGCCCACTGCGCATGATCCTGCTCGAGGCCAACGGCGACCGTACCGTCACCGAGTTCCATCCACTGCGCCAGGACGATGACTGAACGACGCCTGTGGTGGCTGCCCTGGCTGTTGCTGGTGGCGCTGCTGGCCTGGCAGGCCCTGGCGCGTACCCCAGTGGGTAATGATGTCTCCGCCTTCCTGCCTGCGGCACACGACGATGAGCAGGCCCTGCTGCTCGATACCCTGCGCGAGGGGAGCACGGCGGGGTTGTGGCTGGTTGTTTTGGAAGGCGCCGGGGCCGACGAACTGGCCATCGTGGCCAACGACCTGGCGCGACGGCTCCGGGACAGTGGCCGCTTCCGCCAGGTGCTCGACGGGCGGCTGGAGCTGGACCCCGACACCCGCGCGCTGCTGCTGCGCTACCGCTATCTGCTGGACCCGGAGGGTGGGCCGCAACAGTGGACCACCGAGGCCCTGCACCGGTCGCTGGCACAACGCCTGGAGGAACTGGGCACGCCACTGGCACCGCTGCAGAAGGCCCTGCTGCCGCGTGATCCCACGGCCGCCCTGCAGCGGGTGGTGGAACACCTCGGCAGCGGCGGCGGCCCGCGGCTGATCCGCCATCGCGGTGCCTGGATGTCGAGTGATCATCGGCGCGCCTTTCTGGTCCTGCAGAGCGCATACCCGGGCATGGACCTCGATGCCCAGCAGCGCAGCCTGGAGCAGATCCGTCGCGCCTTTGACCGGGCCGCGGCCGGTACCGATGCCCGCATGCGGCTGTCGGGTGCCCCCTGGTTCGCGCTGCAGA
>JALWNJ010000259.1 GCA_026995955.1 Gammaproteobacteria bacterium | reverse complement strand
GGTTCCCAAGTTCCTCGCCCCGCGCCACTTCCCTTTGCCGCCAGCGGCGAATTTCTGCCGCCCCTTGCCGCCGCGAAAATGACTACTCCATATCATAATTCATTGTTTTGAAAGGAAACGCATGTCTGGCACGCCTGTTGCACAGGCTTTAATCGAACGCGCAACGGCAAACATTCAAGCAGGAGCCGGACATGCCGATCAGCTTCGATTCCGCACTGGGCATTCATGACAAGGCACTGTTGGTCCGTGCCCGGCGCGGGGAGATCCTGGCCTCGAACCTGGCCAATGCCGATACCCCCGGCTACAAGGCCCGTGACATCGACTTCCGCGAGGCGCTGGCACGCGCCAGCGCAAACGGCAACGGTGGGCTGGCGCTGAAGGTCACCAGCGAGCGGCACATCCGGGGCTTCGCGCCCGGTCCAGAGCCCGAGCTTCGCTATCGCATCCCCCTGCAGCCCTCGCTCGACGGCAATACCGTGGATACGCAGCTCGAGAAGGCGGCCTTTGCCGAAAACGCGCTGCAGTACCAGACCACGCTGCATTTCCTCTCCAGCAAGTTCCGCGGGCTCAGGCTCGCCATCAAGGGTGAATGATCATGAGCATGTTTCGCATCTTCGACATTGCGGGCTCGGGCCTCAGTGCACAGACGCTGCGGCTCAACACGGTAGCCTCGAACCTCGCCAATGCCGAGAGCGTGGCCTCGAGCGAGGAGGACGCCTATCGCGCGCGCAATCCGGTCTTTGCCGCCGTGTTCAATCGCTATGCCGCGCCGCAGGATGCGGCCACGGCAATGGTGCAGGTGAAGGATGTCGTGGAGAGCCAGGCACCGGTGCTGCGGCGCTACGAGCCGGGCAATCCGCTGGCCGACAAGGATGGCTATGTGTACCAGTCGAATGTGAACATCGCCGAGGAGATGGCCAACATGATCTCGGCCTCGCGCAGTTACCAGACCAATGTGCAGGTGATGAACACCACTCGTCAGCTCATCCAGGCCACACTGCGTCTGGGTCAGTAGGAGAGCCAATGTCATGAGTACCGGACCCATCGACAACCGCCTGCTGGAACAGCTCGGCATCCAGCGTGAGCCGACCGGAAAGAAACGCAACGACCAGCTCGGTCAGGCTGATTTCCTCAAGCTGATGACCACCCAGCTCAGCAACCAGGATCCGTTCAAGCCCATGGAGAGCGGCGATTTCCTGGCCCAGATCGCGCAGTTCGGCACCGTCAATGGGATTACCGAGCTGCAGAAGTCGTTCCAGGACTTCTCGTCGCGCATTTTTTCCGGCCAGGCCCTGCAGGCGGCCAGCCTGATCGGCCGAGAGGTGCTGGTGCCGGGCAGCAGCACGCTGCACATGGCCGGTGATCGTGAGCAGATCGCGGTGGAGCTGCCCAATGCGGCCACCGATGTGGAAGTAAGCGTGTACACCGCCAGCGGTCAACTGGTGGATACGCTTCGTCTCGGCCCGCAGTCGGCCGGGCTGCTTGGAGTCGAGTGGGATGGCACCGACAGTCAGGGCAACCCGGTTCCGACTGGTGAGTATCGGTTCGAGGCCACGGTGCGCAATGGCACCAGCACCGAGGCCGCCAGTCTTTTCATTGCGACGCGCGTGCTCAGCGTGTCGCTGGATCGCAACCGGGGCGACATGCGGCTCGAGACCAAGGGGCTCGGGCAGGTCGACTTCTCGGATGTGCGTCGCATCTCGTAAGCGGAGGAGGAAAGCACCATGCCGTTCAACATTGCACTCAGCGGGCTCAATGCCGCATCCCAGGATCTGAAGGTCACCGGCAACAACATTGCCAATGCCAGCACCGTGGGCTTCAAGGAATCCCGCGCCGAGTTTGCGGATGTGTTCGCCGTGGCCTATGGCGGCATCAGCAAGACGGCCATCGGCAGTGGGGTGCGTCTGGCCAATGTCGCGCAGCAGTTCCGCCAGGGGAACATGGACTTCACCGGCAACAGCCTGGACATTGCCATCAACGGCCAGGGCTTTCTCATCTTCAGCGATGCCGGGGCCCGCGTCTTTTCGCGCAACGGTGCCCTCACGGTAGATCGCGATGGTTATGTGGTGAATGCCTCCGACCAGAGGCTGCAGGTCTATGCGGCCCTGGATCCGGCCGGTAATAACTTCAATACCGGTTCACTTTCGGACCTGCGTCTGATCACCGGTGATGCACCGCCGAATGCAACCACCACGGTGCAGACCATCATCAACCTCAGCGCCCAGGATACGGCACTGGGCGCGGGTGCCATCGATCCTGCACTGCCCAATACCTACAACTATTCGACCTCGGTCAATGTGTTCGACTCGCTGGGCGCAAGCCATACGGCGACGACCTATTTCCGCCTCGTCGATTCGACCACCAATACCTGGGATCTGCGGCTGTACATCGATGGCAACCTCGTGACCTCCGGAGGCAATGCCCAGACCACCATGACCTTCAATCCGGATGGAACCCTGAACACCGGGAGCCCCATTACCTACGATGCCTATGCCGTACCGGGCGCGAATCCGCTTACGCTGACCTACGACTACACGGGCAGCACCCAGTATGGCGATACCTACTCGGTCAACGCACTGACGCAGGACGGTTTTACCACGGGACGCCTGACCAGTGTGGACATCGACGAGACCGGGGTGGTGTTCGCCCGCTTTACCAATGGCCAGGCTCAGGCCCTGGGCAAGGTGGCGCTCGGCAACTTCGCCAACCCGCAGGGGCTGCAGCCACTGGGTGACAACGCTTGGGCCGAGACCTATCGGGCCGGCGACCTGCAGCTCGGCGAGGCCGGGGCGGCGAGCTTCGGACTGATCCAGTCGGGCGCGCTGGAACAGTCCAATGTGGACCTGTCGGCGCAACTGGTGAACCTCATCACCGCTCAGCGCAACTTCCAGGCCAATGCGCAGGTGATTACCACCGCCGACACCATCACCCAGACCATCATCAACATCCGATAGGGGCTGAACAATGGACCGCTTCCTTTACCTCTCCATGTCGGGCGCGCGCGAGATCATGCGCGCCCAGGCGGTCAATGCCAACAACCTGGCCAATGTCAGCACCACCGGGTTCAAGGGCGATTTCGCCACCATGCTGCACAGCCAGGTGGTCGGGCCAGGCGTTGCCAATACGCGCATCTATACCCAGACACTCGGCATCGGTACCGACCTGTCACCGGGGCAGCTGCAACATACCGGCCGCGATCTCGACATTGCCGTGCACGGCGAGGGCTGGATTGCGGTGCAGGCGCCGGATGGCAGCGAGGCCTATACCCGTTCGGGCAGCCTGCGCATCGACGACACGGGACTGCTGCAGACCGAGACCGGCCTGCTGGTACTGGGCAACGAGGGGCCCATCACCCTGCCGCCCAACGAGCAGGTAGAGATCGGCGACGACGGCAC
>JALWNJ010000258.1 GCA_026995955.1 Gammaproteobacteria bacterium | reverse complement strand
GTGCGCCTCGAGGCGCACGGCGAGCGAGGTCTCCTCGCGTGCCTCGCGGATCGCCGCCCGTTCCACGCACTCGCCGCGGTCGACGAAACCGCCGGGCAGGGCCCAGCCGGGCGGCGGATTGCGGCGTTCGATGAGCACGATGCGACCCGGGTGATCGGCCAGGCGGATGATCAGGTCCACCGCCAGCAGCGGCGTCAGCGGTTCGGGCATGGCCTACTCCTTGCCGATGAAATGACGCAGGCGGCGCCGGTCGCGCTTGTCGGGTCGTCGCGCAGGCCGGACCTGCTCGGCCTGCAGGCGCCGTGCCTCGGCGCGTTCGGCGCGGCGCGCCTGGCTCTCGGGCGTCTCCTCGTACAGCAGGCCGGCCTCGCTGGCCGGCCCGCGCCGGTCGCACAGGGCACGCACGACGACCTCGAACTGTTCCTGGCCGCGGGTGATGTGAACGCGCTCGCCCACCCGCAGCTTGCGCGCCGGCTTGACCCGCTGCCCTTCCACATGGACATGGCCGCCCTGGATCGCCTCGGTGGCCAGGGCGCGCTTGCGGAAGAAGCGCGCCGCCCACAGCCACTTGTCCAGCCGCACGCCGTCGCCGCTCATGCCAGGCAGGTTTCCGTCACCGCCTCGCCCAGCGCCAGGCCGCTGAGGAAGGCGGCCTCCACCGTGGTGCCCAGACACCAGTCGCCGCACAGCCCCAGCCCGCGTTCCGCGTCGTACAGGCAGGGCTCGCCCAGCACGCCGATGGCACGCCCCGGCGCCCAGGCGCGCAGCACCCGCACTTCGGGCGCATCCAGCCGGGTGCCGGCCGCTTCCTGCATGGCCCGGAACAGGCGAGCCCCCACCTCTTCCGGCGCCAGATGGGCGAAGCGTCGGGTCCATTCCGGAGTCGCCTCCAGCACCCAGCTCTCGCGCCCGCCGCGGCCCGGCTTGCTGTTGTTGCGGGCCATCCAGTTGATCGGCGAGTCGCTGACATAGGCGGCATCGAAGAACAGATCCTGACGGCGGTCGAATCCCAGCATCAGCACCCAGGTACGGGTATCGGCGCACGCCCCCAGGCGCTCGGCCCAGGCATCGTGCACGCCCGAAAGCAGGGCCCCTGCCGGACCCGGCGGCAGCGCCAGCAGCACCTGATCGAACGCCCCCAGGCTGCGGCCGGCCGCGTCGCTCAGGCCCCAGCCGGATTCCAGCCGCTCCAGCCGGGCGACACGCACACCGCACTCGACGCGGCACAGGGAGGCCAGATGACGCGCGAGGGCCGCCATGTTGGGCAGGCCCACGAACCAGGGCGCAGCCTGCTCGCGGCGCAGGAAGTTGCCATGCTCAAGATCGACGAACCAGCCCTCCCAGGCCGCCACCAGCCCCTCCTCGCGCCAGTGGTCCAGGGCCAGGCGAAAACGCTCGTCGGCGGCACTGAAATAGGGCAGACCGCTGTCGAACTCGTAGCCGTCCTGGCGCTGGCACGCCATGCGCCCGCCGGGCTGGAAGCCGGCCTCGAACACCGTCAGCTCGGCGGCGGCCAGCTCCAGGGCGGTGGCGCAGGTGAGTCCTGCCATGCCGGCCCCGACGATGGCAATGCGTCCGCCCCCCATGCTCACTCCGGCCAGATCACGATGCGGGTCTCCAGATCGAGCCCCGGAGTCTCGTGCACACAGCGGCCGGCCACGCTGTGGCCGGCACGGCGCACCGAATCGGGATCGCCGCTGACCAATGGATGCCAGTCGGGCAGGTCGCGACCCTCGTGCAGCAGCCGATAGGCGCAGGTGGAAGGCAGCCAGTCCAGTGTCTCCAGGCTGGAGGGGGCAAGAGTGAGGCAATCGGGCACATGGCGATGGCGGTGTGCGTAGTCGGCACACTGCCCGGTTTCGGTATCGAGCAGCCGGCAGGCCACATCGGTGTAGTACACCAGGCCGTCACTGTCGTTCTCCAGCTTGTGCAGACAGCACTTGCCACAGCGGTCACAGAGCGACTCCCACTCCTCCTGGGTCATCTCCGGCAGGCGCTTGCGCTTCCAGAAAGGCGTCATTCGGCAGCCTTCGCCCCGGCCGTGCCCTGGGCCTGTTGGTCGATGCCGACCCGCGCCAGCAGCCGGCCGAAGTCACGCGGTGCGGTGTAGTGCAGCACCTCCTTCTGCTTGTCGTCGAGCAGCAGCAGCAGGCCCTTATCCGGGTACAGCCACCACTGGCTGTGTTCATCGTGCGCCACGATGCGTGACGGCGTACCAAAGCGGGCGCGTACCACATCCGGCTCGTACTGCACCGAGGGGACATAGGTGATCTCGGCCACCGGCAGGGCCAGCACCCGCGGCAGATCCTGCTCGGAGACACTGCGTTTCCAGGTATTGCTGGGCTGCGGTTCCGGCTCGCCGCCATTCCTCGCCACTTCCTGCAGCAGGGCCTCGGGCGCCCTGGCCTTGAGCAGAACACGGGCATCGAACAGACCGACCCGGATCTTGCCGAACCAGGCCTCGATGGTCTCCGGCCCCTGCTCGCCGACGAACACGGCGAATTCGGGAACATGGCCCAAGTGGCGGCTGGCCTGATCCAGGGTGGTCTCGCCAAGGCGGATGCCGAACACCTCGCTGCCGCCATCCGGCAGCGGACGCACCTGCCAGGGCAGATCCTGCACCTGGCGCGTCTGCGGCACATCGGGCGCCAGCCACCAGGTCAGAAACCCGGCCAGGAGTACCGCCAGCAACGCAAAGAACAGAACCTTCTTCATGCGAATCCGTGAATTGGCCTTCAAAACAGCAGCTTATCACATATCCCGGCCATTCGCGCGCAGGCCGCGCATGCAGAATTCGGTGCTATACTTGATAATGAGCAGGTGCATTCGGAGAGAACGATGGCCATTACACCCGCATCCGGTTCTGCGCTGGCCGGCATTCGCGCCGGCTTTGAGGGGCTGCGGCGCAATGCGGCCGAGATCGCCAGCAAGGATCAGCTCGAGGGCACGGCCGAGCGGCCCATCTACCGGCCGCTGGTGGAGAACATCGGCTACAGCCTGCAGACCCAGGCCTCGGTGAAGGTCATCCAGACCGAGGATCGCATGCTGGGCAGCCTGCTGGACGCAAAGGCCTGAGAAAACGACGATGATCGACGGCATCGGCAGCAATACCGCCTCGCAGCCCACGGTGACCCGCGGTGCCGGCACCGACAGCCTGGGCGTGGCTGCCGGCAGCAACAGCCGACAGCGCCCCGAGGCGGCTGAGGATACCCCGATCCGGCCGCCGCAACAGACCTCCGAGAATTCGCGGCTGGACACCGAGGCGCTGGAGCAGCTGCGCGAACTGAAGCGCCGCGATCAGGAGGTGCGCGCCCACGAACGCGCCCACCTTGCGGCGGGCGGGCAGTTCGTGCGCGGCGGTGCCCGCTTCAGCTACCAGTATGGCCCGGACGGTCGCCGCTATGC
>JALWNJ010000257.1 GCA_026995955.1 Gammaproteobacteria bacterium | reverse complement strand
CTGCCCCCGTCCATGGGCGGCGCGGGTGGATTGCGGGCATAAGCCTCCAGGCTCATGCCGGAACTGCACCAGCCCGGCTGATTGTCTCCGGTGCGCAGCCAGCGCCCCAGGGTGGCCGCATCACAGAGATCCTCGCGGATCAGGGTTTCGTTCGGCCACGGCCAGAGCGGAACATTGGTGGCCACGCCATTCTGATAACGCTCCAGGACATGCGCCCCGGGCCAGTTGAATTCGGACTGTGCCGAAACCCTGCCGGAGAGCCCGGCATCGCGCGGATCGAGCAGGTTGTTCAGGTCAGGACGAACACCGGTCGTGTCATGGGGACCGAGGCTGCCGCCGTTGCGATTCTCGGCATTGCCATGGAGGACATTCCAGTCTTCCGCCACATCCCCATTGAACTGGGCATTGGCATTGTCGACGAACAGGCTGTCGTAGACCCCGGTACCCGTCACCCCGCTGCTCCAGTCACCGATGCCGCCTCCACTGCGCACCACCGTCAGGTGCCGCAGCAGGGTATTGCGTACCTGCTTGTTCAGGGAAACGGCATGCCGGGTACTGCCGTGGATGAGCACATTCCGGATGCGGTTGTTGTCCTGCATCACGGGTGACTCGATGGAAATGCCGTTGCCGATGTTGTTGATCAGGAGGCTGCCAATGACAAGATTGTTGCTGGAACTGTCCCAGGGCGTATCCCCGTTTGCGTTGCCGCCGATGGAGATGGCACCCTTGTCGCCATAGCGGCTCTGCGAGCGTCCGGCATCGAGAACATAGACATTCTCGAAGATGCTGTCCCGGGTGTTGTAGAAGTTCATCGCATGGCGGGGATCGTCCACCTTGTAGGCACCACCTTCCCAGCGATCCCAGCGTACCACCAGCCGACGCACGGTGACATTGCGCGCGCCGTACACCAGCAGGGAATAGCGACCGGCGCCGAAGATCCAGCTGTCCTCGAACACCACCTCGCTGCTGCGGCTGATGGCGGCCGCGGCGCAATTGTATTGCAGGCAGGAACCTTCGATGCCCAGATTCCGCAGCACGATGTCATGGGAACTCCCCTGCGCGGACAGGCCGGGAGCAGTGGTACCGTCCACCGAGAGGACATTGTTCTCGCCGCCATCGCTCAGGCGCAGGCCGTCGATCGTAATGAACGCGCAATCCTGCAGCTCCAGCACCGGGCCACTGCCCCCGCCCGCGACCCTGGCCTGGCCCCGGTTGGCTGCACGCAGAGTGAGCTGCTCACGCCCGCGGATCACGATCCGCTGGTCATAGCTGCCATCGGCAATTACCAGCTCGTCACCAGCAGCCATTCGTGACAGGGCATGGGCAAAACTGGCCCAGGGCGCAGCAGCCGAGCCAGAGTTGCCGTCGTCACCGTTCGGCGACAGGTACCAAATGGCCGCATGAAGCGGGGAGGCCAACAGACCCAGCAGGGTGAAGACAAAGAAACGGGGCATGGAATTCCTTCTCCAGGGCATTGTACGAAAGTACAATACTAGAACAGTTTCGCCCCGGCTGCAGGGCGCAGCGTCATTCCGCCCCGGCCTGGGCCTGCGAGGCCTCGTGCCGGGCCTGGAAGAACTCCCGGCTCAGGTACAGGAACACGGCCGTGGAGATGCCCGACGAACCGAAGATCATGGCCATGACCATGATCTGGTAGCGGGCGGCGACGAGCGGGGAGACACCGGACAGGATCTGCCCCGTCATCATGCCGGGCAGGGACACCAGCCCCACCGCCAGCAGAGAATTGATGACCGGGATCAGCGAGGCATTGAAGGCAATGCGCCGGGCGGTCTCGTAATCGGGCTGTCGATCCAGCTCGGCATCCAGCCGCTCGGCCGAAAGACTGACGCTGTTCATGGCGTTGGAGAAGATCATCCCGGCGAGCGGAATCATGTACTGCGGCAGGTACCAGGGTTCGAGGCTCAACACACCCTGGGTGATGAGTGCGAGGGTCAGCCCGCCACCAAGCAGGATCGACAGCAGGGCGCTGGCAAACAGGCGTCCCCGACAGGCCGGCACGGTACCGAGTGCGATCCAGCTGGATGCAAACAGCATCATGCTCAGCACCAGCAGGATGACGACCCCGTTGGCGGCACCGAAGATCCACGCCAGGAAGTAGCCGATCAGCACCAGTTGGGCCAGCATGCGCATCAGGGCCACGACGCCCTTCTTCAGGCCCAGCGACCAGCGCCACAGGATGCCCAGGGTCACCAGCGCAGGCAGGAAGGACAGGGCCAGGTGCCCCCAGCCGATGGGATGGATGGCGCCATTCATGGCCTGCCGTCCTCCAGGCAGGCCAGCAACCATTCGCGTGCCGCCTCCTCCCGCTCGAACAGCCGGGCGTCGATGCCCTGCTCACGCGCCTGGCCGGCCAGGATCATGTTGTCGTGATAGGACTCGGGGTTCGGGTCCACCACGGCAACGACCATAGGCCAGTCCAGCCGCCGGAGCCACGCCTGCAGGGGGCCGCGGTCGGCAAACACGAGCTGCGGCGACAGGCGACCCTCGAGCTGCTGGACCATCAGCACATGATGCACATCACGCGCCCGGGCATGGGCCACGATGGCATCCCACAGGGCCGTGACCCGGCCCGGATCGCTGCGGTCACCCCGGCTGCGCGCCTCGAACCACTCCGGATGGTCGATGAAGTCCCACTCGATCATGCGCTTTCCCCTGTGGCAACGAGTTGCAGGCGAGGCATTTCGCCCGTCTCCGGGCGGTTGGCCCGACCACAACCATCGCGCGCCAGTCGCAGGCCGGCCAGCACATGGCGCTTGTCGGCCTGGTAGAAGTTGCGGAACGAGGCACGCTTGATGCGCGGGCGGGTGTAGAGACTGCCGCCGCGCAGGCTGTAGTGGGCGCCATCGAACCGGGTCTCGGAGTAGCGCGCGTAGGGGAAGGCCTCGAACCCGGGATAGGGAAAGAAGGGGTTGGCACACCACTCCCAGACGATGCCGGTGAGCTGCAGCGCGTGCAGGCGCTGCGCCGCCTCCCACTCGTGTTCGTGCGGCAGGCGAGCCCCGGCCCAGTTGGCATAGGCCTCGGCCTCGTAGCGGTTGATGCCGTGCACCGGGAACTGCGGGTGCAGCTCGTAAGGTCCATCCGCCAGGATGCCGTACCACCAGCCACGCCCATCCTGACGCCAGTGCTCGGGATGCCACACCCCGCTGCGCTCGCGCCAGGCCCAGCCCACCTCGCTCCACAGCTCCGGCCGTTCATAGCCTCCCGCCTCCATGAAGCCCAGCCACTGGGCATTGGTCACCGGCCGGCGGGAGATTTCGAACTCCTCCAGCTCCGGGCTCCACGCCGGCAGCTCGTTGTCGAAGGCCGCCGGCCGCTCGCCGCCCACCGGATAGCAGCAGGCCGGCAGGGCCACGAACTCGGTCTCGGGCCCGGCCGGCCTGCTGCTATC
>JALWNJ010000256.1 GCA_026995955.1 Gammaproteobacteria bacterium | reverse complement strand
ACGCCATGTTGCCGGGCGCATCCGCCGCGTGCAGGACCTGCTCGGACGGCGCATCGCCATGGAGCACGTCTCCTACTATGCCCAGCCGGTGCAGGAGATGAGCGAGCTGGACTTCGTGCGGGCGGTGCTGGAGGAGGCCGACTGCGACCTGCACCTCGATGTGAACAATGTCTTCGTCAATGCCGTCAACCACGGCTACGATGCGGCGGAGTTCCTGGCCGGGCTGCCCGGCGAGCGCATCGTCTACTGCCATGTGGCCGGCCATTATCCCGAGGCCGAGGACCTGCTGGTGGACACCCACGGCGCCGAGGTCATCGACCCGGTATGGCAGCTGCTGGACGACGCCTATGCGCGTTTCGGCGTGATGCCGACCCTGCTGGAGCGCGATTTCAACATCCCGCCGCTGGCCACGCTGCTCGACGAAGTGGCGGTCATCCGCCGCCTGCAGGCGCGCCACGCGGCACCGCCTCTGCAGGCCGGGGGCGCGGCATGAATCGCCTGCGCGAACAGCAGCTCCGCTTCGCCGGCCACATCCGCGACCCCGAGCGGGTGCCGGCTCCCGAGGGCGTCGAGGACCGGCGCATGGCGGTCTATCGCGAGCTGTTCTTCAACAATGTGTTCGGGCTGGTGTCCTCGGCCTATCCGGTGTGCCGCGAGGTGCTGGACGAGGCGGCATGGACGGCGCTGGTGCGGTGCTTCTTCCGCGAGCACCGTTGCCGCACGCCGCTGTTCCACGAGGTGGCGGGCGAGTTCCTGCAATGGCTGGCCGAGCACGGCCCGGAGTCCCCGCCCTGGCTGGCCGAGCTGGCCCACTACGAGTGGCTGGAGCTGGAACTGGCGGCGGCCGAGGGCGAGGCCCTGCCGGGGCGTGACCTGCCACCGCAGGCCCTGGCCGGGATGCGTCTCGAGATGGGCCCGTTGACGCGGCTGGTGGGCTACCGCTGGCCGGTGCACCGCATCCGTGCCGACTGGCAGCCGCAGGCGGAGCAGCCGGTGTGGCTGCTGCTGCATCGCGACACGACGGATCGCATCCACTTCACCGAGCTGCAACCCGCCACTGCCTGGCTGCTGCAGCAGATGCAGCAGACGGGGGCCACCGTGGCAGAGCTGGCGCGCGCATTTGCCCGCGAGGCCGGGCTGAGCGAGGAGGGTGCGGTCGCGGCCGCCTGTGAGACGCTGGCCGAACTGTGCGCCCTCGGGGCCCTCGAGAGAGCGGACTGAGCGTCCGCCGGCGGCTATTCCACCTCGAAACGGATCAGGTGTTCCGGATTCTCGTCCACCGGGTGGCCAAGGCTGATCTTGCCCCTGCCGGTGAGCTGCAGCTCGCCATGATGGAGAAATTCGTCCTTGTCGGCGCCTTCCCTGCGCAGGTAGGTGCCGTTGGTGCTGCGATCCTCGAGATAGACCTTGCCGTCGTCGAAGCGGATGATGGCGTGCTCGCGGGAGACCGGCCCCTCCAGCACCTGCAGCCCGCACAGATGGGTGCGGCCCAGGGTCAGCCGCGGCCGCGAGGCATTGACCTCGTAGCGCTTGCCGCGAAAACGCAGCGAGATGCCCTGGACATGACGCTTTGCTGCCAGCTCCTCGGGTGAGATGCGGGCCAGTCGGCGATCGACGATGCGGCGCCGGTTGTGGGTGACCAGGTTGCCGTCACTGTCGACCAGCGGGAATTTCGGCCGCGTGCGATAGGACCGCCGTTCGCCCCTGCGCCGTTCCACGAACCCTGTCGATTCGCTGTTCATGCCCTGTTCTGTCATTTTGCCAGCCCCGCCGTAGTCTTCCTTGTCGGTCATTTTCTTCATTCAACCGTTTTCTTGAAAACAGTATAGCCAAAGCATCCCGCGGCGGCTCAACTTTTGCCCCCGCCGGATGGTTCGTCGCTGTGTTTGAGGTTCTGCTTGAGGCGGTCGAGGTCGAAGCGGGCAACGATGCCGTCGTCCACGGGGGGCGGCGGCAGTTCGCTCTTGTCCACCTCGAAGATGCGCCAGCCGTTGATGATGGCGGAGACATCGGCCTGCCCGCCCCTGGCGTCGTGCCAGATCACGGCGATCAGGTGCAGCAGCACGAACCAGCCGATGACCCCGGCCCAGAAGGCGTGCACGCTGGGCAGGTAGAGCTTCCAAACCAGCGGATGCGACTGCATGAAGCCACCGCTGACGACCATCACCAGCAGCACCAGGAACAGCATCAGGTAGACCGGCTTCCACAGCGGGTTGTGGGCATACCAGTGGGGCAGCTTGAGGCGGCCCAGGCTGGTATAGAACAGCAGTGTCTCGCGCATGCGCCGGCCCTCGCCCGGGCCGGGCACGAGCTGATCGATGCGCTCCACCTCGGAGCCGAAGAACAGCAGCCAGCCGCGCAGCATCAGGCCGAATACCAGTATGCTGGCGCCATAGTAGTGGAAGTCCACCGCGTCCTCGGCCAGCGTGGGGCTGTTGGCGATGAGCCAGCCGGTGGCCAGCAGCACCAGGGTGGAGAGGGCCAGCGCGGCATGAGCGAGGCGCAGCCAGCCGCCCCAGACGCGGACGCGGCGCAGGGCCTCGGGGGGATTGTTGGGGGGTTGTGCCATTTCTGCCGTGGTTTATGCTGTGACGATAGCCGCACTGTAGCCGAACGCGACCGTCGTGAACATGGGATTGATCAATTTGGGGGCGGAAAGTTGTCCAGGACCCTGATCGAGTCGCGTGGCGACGAGGGTCTGGCATTGTGTGGCCGCTGGTCCACCGACGAACTGGCGGCGGTGCGCGCCGCGGTGGCCCGCATCGAAGGCTGGCAGGGCGCCAGGCTGCGCCTCCAGGGCGAGGGGCTGGACTACATCGATCCGATCCCCGCCTGGCTGCTGTACCGTGCCCTCGAGCGCCTGCGCCGGCGTGGCGTTGAGGTCGAGGACCGGGGGCTGGGGATCCGGCACTTCGAGCTGTTCCGTGATCTGCCGGCGTTGCCCACGCCGGAGCCCCTGCCTCCGCTGCTGCCGCGCGAGCTGGCCCGGCTCGGCCACGCGGCGCGAGATCTGCGCCTCGCCCTGGTCGATTTTCTCGGTTTTCTCGGCCATGCGCTCACGGTGCTGTTCGACGGTTTGCGCCATCCGCGCCGCCTGCGGCTGCGCTCGGTCTCCTTCCATGTCAACGCGACCGGCATCCAGGCCATTCCCATCGTGGCCCTGATCGCCTTTCTCATCAGCGTGGTGCTCGCCTACCAGGGCGCGGCCCAGCTGACCCAGTTCGGCGCCTCCATCTACACCATCGATCTGGTGGCGATTTCGGTGCTGCGCGAGATGGGCGTGCTGCTCACTGCCATCATGGTGGCCGGCCGTTCCGGCAGCGCCTTTGCCGCCGAGATCGGGGTGATGAAGAGCAACGAGGAGATCGACGCCCTGCGCACCATGGGGCTGGATCCGTTCGAGATCCTGGTGGTGCCG
>JALWNJ010000255.1 GCA_026995955.1 Gammaproteobacteria bacterium | reverse complement strand
TTGAGCACCCCCATCACCAGGGTGCGTGGCTCACGCAGGCATTGCTTCAGGTGTTGAACGGGTTGCATGTCTTGGGCTCCACGCAGACGGGCCGGCTTGCGCCGGCCCGTAAGCTCATCCAGGTGAGGACTCAGTGCTGGCTCGCCGGCCCGCCGATGGGGTCGTCGCCCTTGCCGGTATCGGTTTCGCTGTCGGCCTTGCCCTCCCCAGCCTCGCCGGCGATGGGCGCATTGCCACTGGCGCCATCGTCGCTGTCGGTCCAGCCCTGGGGCGGTCGCGGCTCGCGGCCCTCCATGATGTCCCGGATCTGGTCGCTGTCGATGGTTTCGTACTTGATCAGCGCCTCGGCCATGCGGTGCAGCTTGTCCATGTTGTCCTTGAGCAGCTGCTCGGCGCGGCGGTAGTTGCGCTCGACGATCTGGCGGATCTCTTCGTCAATGGCCCGCGCCGTCTCGTCGGACATGGCCTTGTGCTGGGTCACGGCGCGGCCGAGGAACACCTCGCCCTCCTCCTCGCTGTAGGTCAGCGGACCGAGCTTTTCCGACAGCCCCCACTTGGTGACCATGTTGCGGGCGATCTCGGTGGCCCGTTCGATGTCGTTGGAGGCACCGGTGGTGACCGCCTCGGGGCCGAAGATCAGCTCCTCGGCGATGCGACCGCCAAACAGCGAGGCGATCTGGCTCTCGAGCCTGCGCTTCGAATAGCTGTAGCGGTCGTCCTCGGGCAGGAACATGGTCACGCCCAGGGCACGGCCACGCGGAATGATGCTCACCTTGTACACCGGATCGTGCTCGGGCACCAGCAGGCCAACGATGGCATGGCCGGCCTCGTGATAGGCGGTGAGCTTCTTCTCGTCCTCGCTCATCACCATGGAGCGCCGCTCCGCACCCATCATGATCTTGTCCTTGGCCTTCTCGAAGTCCTCCATGTCCACCGTGCGCTTGTTGGCACGGGCGGCGAACAGGGCGGCCTCGTTGACCAGGTTGGCGAGATCCGCACCGGAGAAGCCGGGTGTGCCGCGAGCGATGATCTCGGGCTTCACATCGTCACCCAGCGCCACCTTGCGCATGTGCACGCGCAGGATCTGCTCGCGGCCGCGCACATCGGGCAGGCCCACCACCACCTGGCGGTCGAAACGGCCCGGGCGCAGCAGCGCGGGGTCGAGAACATCGGGCCGGTTGGTGGCGGCGATGACGATGATGCCCTCGTTGCCCTCGAAGCCGTCCATCTCCACCAGCAGCTGGTTCAGCGTCTGCTCGCGCTCGTCGTGCCCGCCGCCGAGGCCGGCGCCACGATGCCGGCCCACGGCATCGATCTCGTCGATGAAGATGATGCAGGGGGCGTGCTTCTTGGCGGTCTCGAACATGTCACGCACGCGCGAGGCGCCGACGCCGACGAACATCTCGACGAAGTCGGAGCCGGAGATGCTGAAGAACGGCACCTTGGCCTCGCCGGCGATGGCCTTGGCGAGCAGGGTCTTGCCTGTGCCCGGCGGGCCGACCATCAGCACACCGCGGGGGATCTTGCCGCCCAGCTTCTGGAACTTGCCGGGATCACGCAGGAAGTCGACCAGCTCCTGCACCTCCTCCTTGGCCTCCTCGCAGCCGGCGACATCGTTGAAGGTGACCTTGATCTGGTCCTCGCTCATGAGCTTGGCCTTGCTCTTGCCGAAGCTCATGGCGCCCCCCTTGCCGCCGCCCTGCATCTGCCTGAGGAAGAAGATCCAGACGCCGATCAGCAGCAGCATGGGGAACCAGCTGATGAGGATCTCCATCAGCAGGGAGCGCTTGCGTGGCTCGGCGGCGCGGATCTCCACCTTGTGCGCCAGCAGGTCGTCGATCAGCTTGGGATCGTTGGGCGGCGCAAAGGTCTTGAACTTGGTGCCGCTGTAGGTGATGCCCTCGATCTCGTTGCCCTGGATGTAGACACTCTGCACCTTTCCGCTCTTCACCTCCTCGATGAAGCGGGAATAGGGCATGGCGCTCGGCGCCGGCCCCTGCGGGCTGAAGTTGTTGAACACCGACATCAGGACGACGGCGATGACCACCCAGAGAATCAGGTTCTTGACCAGATCGTTCAAAATGCTTGCCTCTCTACCTTGGCCGCGGGGCGTGCCAGCGGCGTGTCGTGTTGTGTCTCGATATTAAGGAACCTTAACCCAGTTTTCGGCCCCTCGCCAGCGCATAGACCTCGCGGGAGCGCGGCCGGGATGCCTTCGGCTTGCGGACCAGCAGGCGGTCGAAATCCTTGCGCAATTCACGGAAATAGGCCTCGGAGCCTTCCCCCTGAAACACTTTGACCAGAAGATCGCCGCCGGGTTTCAGGATTTCGCGCGCCAGTTCCAGCGCCAGCTCCACCAGGTACATGGCCCGTGGCTGGTCCACCGCGCTCATGCCGCTCAGGTTGGGCGCCATGTCCGAGAGTACGACATCCACCGGGCGGTCGCCGATGCGATGCATCAATTCCTCGAGCACCGCATCCTCGCGGAAGTCTCCCTGCACGAAGTCCACCCCTTCGATCGGATCCATGGGCAGGACATCGCTGGCGATGACCCGCCCCTGGGGTCCGACGAGATCGCGGGCCACCTCGCTCCAACCGCCCGGCGCGGCGCCCAGATCGACCACCGTCATACCCGGTTTCAGGAGGCGGTCGCGCTGCTGGATCTCGAGCAGCTTGTACACGGCGCGGGAGCGGTAGCCCTCCTGCTGGGCACGCTGCACGAACTCGTCACGGAAGTGCTCGTCGAGCCACTTGCGACTGGTCTTGCTGCGCTTGCGGGCGGACTTGCCGGGGGATCGGGGCATCTGCGGGCGGGAGACTGGATTTCGTCCGATTATAACGCAGCGGCCGGAAGGAGCGCAGGCAACCCCCATGCGCGTCGGGTTTCCGCTGTGGCAGCCGGAGGCTCAGGCGTGCTCGGCAAGATAGGCCGTGTAGTCCGCGGCGGGCATGGGCCGGGCATACAGGTAGCCCTGCAGCAGGTCGCAGCGGCGTTGCTCCAGCAGCTCGGCCTGTCGGGCCGTTTCCACCCCTTCGGCAACGATGGCCAGCCCCAGGGCATGCCCCATGCCGATGACGGCCTCGACCAGTGCCACCGCCTCGCGGCTGCCGCTGTCCAGGGCCTCGACGAAGCTGCGGTCGATCTTGAGGCTGTGGCAGGGGAAACGACGCAGGTAGCCAAGCGAGGAATAGCCGGTGCCGAAGTCGTCGATGGAGAAGCGCACCCCCATGGCCTGCAGCCGTTCGATGCGGGCCTGCAGCGCCGCCTCCTCCAGCATCAGTACCCGCTCGGTGATCTCGAGATGCAGATTCTGCGCCGGCAGCCCCGATTCGGCCAGTGCATCGGCGACATCCTCCACGAAACTGTCGTCGCGAAACTGCTGATAGGCGACATTGACACTGACGAAGTGCGCGCGAGGCCACTCCGATGCCTGTCGA
>JALWNJ010000254.1 GCA_026995955.1 Gammaproteobacteria bacterium | reverse complement strand
TCTCGTCGAGCTGGGCCTCGAGATCGCCGGCATGGCGCGTCTCGTGGCCGACGATGCTGGCGGTGCCGGAGACGAACAGCTGGCGGCTGCCGTCGGGCCAGGGCATCAGCGTGGCACGCGAGAAGGTGGGGCTGCGCGGGCCGTACTGCTCGGGGTAGCAGTAGGCGCTCACCTGGCGCGGGTTCTCGATCTGGATGCCGGGGCTGCGCGCGGCCAGGAAATGAATCAGCAGGCCCTCGCCATGGCTGCCGACTGCAGTGGCAGCCGGTAGTTGTGTCTTTTCCAGCGCCCACGCGTCGAGGGCGTCGTGGCGGCCGCGGCAGAAGGCGCGGTAGCGCTCCAACCCCCCTTCTTCCTCGTTGATGCGTGGGAAGAAGTTCCAGATGCGGAACAGGTGTCCGAAGCCGGTCTCGTCGAGGGCCTGGCGGATGGCCCGGTAGGCGTTGCGCGTGGCCTGTTCGATGCCGCCGTGGTTCCGCTCGTCGTACCACAGGCAGCCATGCAGCAAATGGCCCCCGGCCTGGCAGCAGAGCCCTTCCTGCTGCCACACCGGTCGCATCGGTTCGGCGGCCAGCCAGATTTCCTCCCGGGGGGCATCCTCGAGTGGTGGCAGGGGAAGTTGCAACCGCTGGCAGTCACGGTTGTGCCAACCCTCGGTCCCGAAGCTCAGTGCCATGCACAGGCGCGGGTCGTCCTGCCATTGTCGGGCCGGTTCGGCGGGCAGCAACGACAGGCAGAGCGGCAGTGTCATCCGGACTCCGGTTGATCCTGGGGCGTGGTGCCGCCGGTGAAACGGACGAAGGCCTGGCGCCGCATGCGCATCCATACCGGCAGGGCACGCGGCAGGTTGGCGACGAAGGTGGCGTAGTAGATCAGCTTGAACAGCCGCAACGGGCCGTGGATCGGCGTGTCGCGAAAGACATCGCCGGCCAGCAGGGAGATGATGGCCTCCTTCATGCGGAAGTCGTTGCGCGGTGCCATGAACAGGCGGCGCATGGGCAGGCTGTTGAAGCGGTGAATGAGCCAGGAGAAGGTGCGCAGGCCGCGCAGCATGCGGCGGCGGTGCTCGGCGAGCAGGGTGTCGCGCTGCGCCGGCTCGGCCAGGCAGGCGTCCAGCGTCTCGGCGGCGCTGAAGGCCGCGCTCATGGCCAGGTGCACGCCGCTGGAGAACACCGGGTCGATGAAGGCA
The DNA here is from genome assembly GCA_026995955.1 of Gammaproteobacteria bacterium. Lineage (GTDB taxonomy): Bacteria > Pseudomonadota > Gammaproteobacteria > J044 > J044 > J044. The sequence continues at coordinate 2,253 of JALWNJ010000254.1, read as the reverse complement.
TAGCTGTCGCCCACCAGCAGCCAGTTCTCGCCGCGCGGGCCGTACATGCGCGTGGCCTCGTAGCTGAAGTTGCCGGTGGCACGGGCCTCGCCCACCAGGCGGGCCTCGCGCATGCGGGCCTGGACCTCGGGCTGCAGGGCGATGGTGCGCCAGAGGAATTCCTCCACCGGGCAGTCGCGTTGCCTGAGGTACTGCGGATGACACACCGCGCCCACGCTCATGATGCCGTCGCGTAGCGGGATCATCCAGAACCAGCCGTGATCGAACCAGTAGATGGAGATGTTGCCCTCGTCGCGTCCCGGGCGGCGTTCCACTTGCTCGAAATGGCCGAAAATGGCGGCGCTGGCGTGCTTGCGGCTGCGCCGCCGAATGCCCAGTCGTCGCGGCAGGAACCCGTCACGACCGGTGGCATCCACCAGCCAGCGGGCGTGCCAGTGGTGTTCGGCCCCCGAAGCATCGGTGGCGGTGGCCAGCACCGAGCCGTCCGGCTCGAAGGTCACCTCGCGCAGGCGCATGCCCTCGTGGGCGGTCACGCCGGGTTCGGCCTCGGCGTTGCGGAACAGCAGTTCGTCAAACTCCGAGCGGCGTACCTCCCAGGCATGGGGGTGGTCCTTGTCCATGGCCTCGGCGAAGTAGAAGGTAAGCCGTTTCCCCGTGTGGTCTGGATGGTTGAACTCGGCGCCGTACTTGCGGATGCCAATTGCTTCGACCCGGTCACGCACCCCCAGCGCTTCCAGCAGCGGCACTGTCATGGGCAGCAGCGATTCTCCGATGTGGAAGCGTGGGTGACGGTCGCGGTCGAGCAGCACCACCCGATGCCCACGGCGGGCGAGCAGTGTGGCCAGGGTGCTGCCGGCAGGGCCACCGCCGGCGACAAGCACATCGCAGGTGGCAGCGGGTTGGGCCTGAGGTAGGGATTGATGCTGAGTCTCCATGGGGTCAAGCTGTTGTTCGAATAATGCGATTATCGCACGGGGCGCGGGGTGGGCGAAGTGCATTGCGGCGGATGTGCGGTAAAATGAATGCCTATTTGCAATCAGGAAAGCAAACGCACCATGCCCGACAAGGAGACCTACCGCCTGCCGCCACATCCCGTACTTCGGGACTACTACCCGGACGAGGCCACCCGGCGGCGCAAGGTGCGCGCCCTGTTCGATGCCAGCGGCGCCCATTACGACTGGATCAATGCGGTCATGAGCCTGCGTACCGGCGAGCGCTACCGGCGCGAGGCCCTGGAGCGTGCTGGCCTCGGGGCAGGAGACCGGGTGGTGGATGTGGGTTGCGGCACCGGCGTGCTGGCACAGAAGGCCATGGACATCGTCGGGCCGGAGGGTCGGGTGCTGGGCGTGGATCCCAGCCCGGGCATGCTGGCCGAGGCGGTACGCCGTGGGGTCCCGGTAGTGGTCGGTCGCGGCGAGGCGCTGCCGCTGGCGGACGGGAGCGCGGACTTCCTGTCCATGGGCTATGCCCTGCGTCATGTCTCCGACCTGATGCGCACCTTCACCGAGTATCGCCGCGTACTCCGTCCGGGCGGCCGTCTGCTGCTGCTTGAGATTGCGCCGCCCCGCTCGCGTCTGGGCCATGTTCTGCTCAGGCTGTATCTGAAGTACCTGGTCCCGGCCATCACCTGGCTTGGTACACGCAATCCACAGGCGCGGCTGCTGATGAGCTACTACTGGGACACCGTCGAGCAGTGCGTGCCGCCCGAACGCATCCTGCAGGCGTTGCGCGATGCCGGCTTTGTCGAGGTGCGCCGCCATGTGCTGTTCGGCATCTTCGGCGAGTACACGGCGCGCCGGCCGCAATCCGAGACTGCTGAAACCTGATCCAGGAGTCGAGACACATGAACGATCTGGAACGCGAAGTTGCCGAACTCATCATCGACACCCTCAACCTGGAGGATGTCGCCGCGGAGGACATCGAGCCCGAAGCACCGCTGTTTCGCGAGGGGCTCGGTCTCGACTCCATCGATGCACTGGAGCTGTCACTGGCCATCAGCCAGCGCTATGGTTTTCAGATCCGCGCCGACGACGAGCAGAACCGCCACATCTTTGCTTCGCTGCGGGCGCTGAGTGCCCACATCGAGGTGCAGCGCCAGGATCGATGAGGCGGCCGGTCTTCCTGCTGTTGCTGATTGCGGGCTGGCCGCTGCTGGTCCACCTCTCCATTGGCCATGGCCATCCGGAATGGGCGGTGTATGGTCTCGCGGCCCTGCTGTGGCTGCCGGGCCTTTCCGGCCTGCTGCGCCACGGT
>JALWNJ010000253.1:663-3452 GCA_026995955.1 Gammaproteobacteria bacterium | reverse complement strand
ACGCCGGGTCGGGCATGCTTCAGCGCTTCCACGGCCTGTTGCGCAATCCAGGGTTCCAGACAGCCGGCCGTGATGCCCCCCTGCCAGTACCCGTCTTCGTCCACCACCATCCAGCTGCCCACAGGTCGGTAGCTGGGTCCCTGACGCCAGCTGAGTACGACTCCGCAGAGGCGTTGCCCTGAACGGCGCGCCCGCTGCAGAAGATCGGGCATCCAGGCGAGATGACGCAGCATGGTTCAGCGCAAGGCCTGGTCGGGATTGCCCTGCAGATGGGCGACCAGATCCTCGGGTGGCATGGGGCGGGCGAAGTAGTAACCCTGGGCGAAATCACAGCGATGCTGGCGCAGGAAGGTTAGGCTGTCATGATCCTCGACCCCCTCGGCCACCACTTCCAGACCCATGGAATGGCCCATGGCGATGATGGTTCGCGTGAGGACCGCATTGGCCGGGTCCTGGCTCAGGTTGCGGACGAAGGACTGGTCCACCTTGAGGGTGTCGATGGGCAGGTGGCTCAGGTAGGCTAGCGAGGAGTAGCCGGTACCGAAGTCGTCGATGGCGATGCGTACCCCCAGCTCGTTGAGCGCATTCAGCAGCTCGGGGGCATGTGTGTGCTGGCCCACCAGCACGCCTTCGGTAATTTCGATCTCCACCCGCTCCGGTGGCCGTCCCGAGGCAGCGAGCAGCGACTGTACGCGCTGCACGAAATGGGGCCCCCGCAGTTCCAGGGCGGAGACATTGAGCGCCAGTCTGAGGGCCTGTCCGGTCAGACGCTCGATGCGTTCGATTTCCTCGAAGGCCCTTTCCATGACCCACTGGCCGATGTCGCGGATCAGGCCGGAATCCTCGGCCACCGGGATGAATTCGGCCGGCGACACCGTGCCCAGCGTGGACGAGTCCCAGCGCAACAGGGCCTCGACGCCGCGCACCTCATCGCTGGCGATCTCTACCTGCGGCTGATAGTGAAGATGGAATTCGTCATTGGCGATGGCGTTCCTGAGTGCCGCCTCGAGTTCCAGGTAGCGGCGGGTGCGGGTGTTGAGTTCCTGGGCGTAGAACATGAACCGGTCCCGCCCCAGTGCCTTGGCCTCGTACAGGGCCGTGTCGGCGGACTGGATCAGCGCCTCGGGGGTCTCGCCGTCGCCCGGATAGACGGCGATGCCGAGACTGATCGTGGCATTGAGGCGGTGCGAGTCGATGACGAAGGGGGTGCGGAAGGCGGAGAGGATCTTGTCGGCGATACCGATGAGGTCGTTTCGCGCCTCGATGTCTTCCACCAGAATGATGAATTCGTCACCGCCGAATCGGGTCACCGTGTCGCTGGCGCGGGTCAGCTCGGAGAGGCGTTCGGCCACCTGCATCAGCAGGCGGTCTCCGATCTGGTGTCCCAGGCCGTCGTTGATGCGCTTGAAGTTGTCCAGGTCAGCGATGATGAGCCCCAGCTTTCGCTGTTCGCGACGCGCATGGTGCAGTGCCTGATTCAGGCGATCCTCCAGCAGCACGCGATTGGGCAGGCCAGTGAGGCTGTCATGTTCCGCCATCCAGGCGAGATGGGCCTCGTGGCGCTGCTGGGCATCGATCTGCTGCCGCTCCATGCGGCGTGTCAGGCGATAGAAGAACAGCCCGCCACTGAGCAGGACCAGGAACACCACGGTGGGAATTGCCAGGCGTTGTATCCATTGTGTCAGGATGGAGGAGAGCGGCATGCAGACCACCGCATGCAACTGGTAGGTGTCGATGGGAGCGCTGCTGCAATAGCCCTCGGAACTGCGCCAGCTGCCGCCCTGCCGTTCGCTCTGCCTGAGTGCATCCAGAAATTTGTCTGGCAGAGGGGTCTGGAACAATGGGTCGTCATGCCCCCTGGGATGGAAGGGGCGGACGAACTGCAGGTAGCCATCGTCACGAACCAGCAACAGCCGTTCGTCATCGGGCAGTTGCAGCCGGTTCCAGCTCAGTTCGGGGCTTTCCAGATCGAATCCGGTAGCACTGACCAGGACGACCTTGCCCTGGCTGTCCCGCAGGGGGAGACGGATGGGCATGATCCAGCGTTGCAGCAGGGGGAACCAGTAGCTTCGGCCAACCGTCAGGTTGTTGCGGCTCAGTGCCAGGCGAAAGGTCTCGCGCGTTTCCGGCTTTTTCAACAGATTGGGCAGCTTGTGTCCGGCCGGAATGCCGGAGACGACGATCAGCTGGCCATCCGGGTGGGTCAGCCCGTAGCCCGCCAGGGCCGGATTGTCGGCCAGCACCTGCTCCAGAATGTCGCGTGCCCGTTCCGGATCCTGAAGCACGCCCAGGCGGATTGCCTCTTGTGCAAGCAGGCGGAGCAACCCCTCATAGTGGTAGAGCATGTCTCGTGTCGAGGCTGCCAGCATGCTGCTGCGGAAATCCAGCCGTTCATCGGCGTCACGGACGGTATCGAACCAGGAATAGGCCAGGAACAGGGCGAAGGCAGCGAGGTAGCCGACCAGCAGCAGCAGGAACAGCAGCTTGAGGGGCGTCCGGTTGCGGATCAGGCGCATGCGCGGCGGTTCTCCATGAAGCCTGCCTCATTATTGGGGGTTGCGGGCGGGGCGGTCAAATGCGGCGGCCTGGGCGGAACCTCCCTGTTCCGGCATGTTGGTGTCGCGTCGTGTTCAGGCCTTGCCCTGCAGCTGGGCGACGATGGCCGGGTTCTCCAGCGTCGAAACGTCCTGGGTAATGTCCTCGCCACGGGCGATGGCGCGCAGGATACGGCGCATGATCTTGCCGGAGCGGGTTTTGGGCAGGCCGTCGGCCAAGCGGATGTTGTCAGG
>JALWNJ010000253.1:0-653 GCA_026995955.1 Gammaproteobacteria bacterium | reverse complement strand
CCACCATCTGCTCGGCGGTCTCGCCGGTGGGGCGTTCACCGCGCAGGATGACGAAGGCGACGATGGCCTCGCCCTTGATCTCGTCGGGGCAGCCGACGACGGCAGCCTCGGCTACCGCCGGGTGGGCGACGAGGGCGGACTCGATCTCCATGGTGCCCAGCCGGTGGCCGGAGACATTGAGCACGTCATCGATGCGGCCCATGATCCAGAAGTAGCCATCGCTGTCGCGCCGCGCGCTGTCACCGACCAGGTAGTAGCGGCCGCCGAACTTTGGCCAGTAGGTGTCTCGATAGCGCTTTTCGTCGCCCCAAACGGTGCGGAGCATCGAGGGCCAGGGCTTGCGGATCACCAGATAGCCGCCCTTGTCCGGCTCGGTGATCTCGTTGCCTTCCTCGTCCACCACCGCGGCGTCGATGCCGGGCAGGGGCAGGGTGCAGGAGCCGGGCTTGGTGGGCACGGCGCCGGGGATGGGGGCGATCATGTGCGCGCCGGTCTCGGTCTGCCACCAGGTGTCCACGATGGGGCAGCGCTCGTTGCCGATGACCGTGTGGTACCACATCCAGGCCTCGGGGTTGATCGGCTCGCCCACGGTGCCGAGCAGGCGCAGGCGGGAGAGGTCGTGGGCCTTCGGGTGCTCGTCGCCCAGCTTCATC
>JALWNJ010000252.1 GCA_026995955.1 Gammaproteobacteria bacterium | reverse complement strand
CCGTCAGGGCGTGCTGCGCTTCGGCGAGTTCACCCTCAAGTCCGGTCGCACCAGCCCCTATTTCTTCAATGCCGGCCTGTTCAACACCGGCGCCGCGCTGGCGCGGCTCGGCCGCTACTATGCCCGCACCATCCTCGACGCCGGCCTCGAGTACGATGTGCTGTTCGGCCCGGCCTACAAGGGCATCCCGCTGGTCTCCGCCACCGCGGTGCAGCTCGCCGAGCAGCACGGCCAGGACGTGCCCTGGTCCTTCAACCGCAAGGAGGCCAAGGACCACGGCGAGGGCGGCAACATCGTCGGCGCCCCGCTCCGGGGCCGGGTGCTGGTGATCGACGATGTCATCACCGCCGGCACCGCCATCCGCGAATCGGTGGACATCATCCGCGCAAACGGCGCCGAGCTGGCCGGCGTGGTGATCTCGCTCAACCGCAAGGAGCGCGGCCAGGGCGAGCGTTCCGCCATCCAGGAGGTGGAACAGGAATACGGCGTGCCGGTGGCCAGCATCGTCGATCTCGATGACCTCGTGGCCTATCTCGAGGAGCGCGGCGGCGACGACGGGGCACTGGCTGCCATCCGTGCCTACCGGGCCGAGTACGGGGTCGCATGAACGCGCCCGCAAGCAGCCAGACCACGCCGCCCGCACCTGCGGCGCGCAGTGGCTGGCGCCTGTTCGGCATCGTCTTCGCGGCGGTGTTCCTGGCCGTGGGCGCGGTGCTGCTGCTGGCCTGGTGGTGGCTCTTTCCCGGACCCTTCCAGCCGGTGCGGCTGGCGCCCGACGAGCAGCAGGTGCTGGAACAGAAGCTGGAACGCCTGCAGCGCGCCGGAGCCCGCCTGCCGGATTCGCCGGAACGGGGCGGCGGCCCGCGCCGCGACGAGCTGGACGCCAGCGGTCGCCTGCGCCCCGAGCCCTACCGCGAGGACCCGGCCGGCCGCGACATCGCCTTCAGCGAACGCGAGCTCAACGCCCTGCTGGCCAGCGACCCGGAGCTGGCGCGGCGCATGGCGATCGATCTCTCGGACGACCTGGTCAGCCTCAAGCTGCTGATCCCGGTGCCGGAGGACTTCCCCGTGCTGGCCGGCAAGACCCTGCGCGTGCGCGCCGGCATGACGGTGCGCATGAAGGACGGCCAGCCGCAGTTCATCCTGCGCGGTGTCAGCGTGATGGGCGTGCCCTTGCCGAATGCCTGGCTGGGCGAGATCAAGCACCGTGACCTCGCCTCCGAGTTCGGCGAGGGCTTCTGGCAGGGCCTGGCCCGCGGCATCGAGGACATCGAGGTGCGCGAGGGCCGCCTGCGCGTGCGCCTGCGGCCCTGAGCCTGCGGTTTCATCCCCAGAGCAGCTTGAGTCCCACCAGCACCGTCACCGCCTCGTAGCCGCGCTTGATCCAGCGGTTGCCCTTGAGGATGCCCAGATGGGCGCCGAGATAGCCGCCGATCAGCGAGCCGGCCAGCAGGGCCGGGATCCAGCTCCAGCGGATCTCGCCCAGCAGCCCCAGCGTCAGCGCGCCGGTGCCGTTCCAGAAGATGCCGACCAGCACCAGCGTGTAGGCCACCGCGCGGCGGTAGTCCAGCCCGAACCAGCGTACCAGCCACAGGGTCACGAACAGCCCGGTGCCCGAGGTGAGCGAGCCGTTGAGCACGCCGATGCCGAACAGCACGATGCCGCCCAGCAGGTAGCCGGGCAGGTCGCGGTGGGTGGCCCGCGCTTCCAGCCCCAGTTTCGGGCTCAGCGCCGAGTACAGGCCCAGCCCCAGGGTCAGCAGGCCCAGCGCGATCTCGGCCCAGCGCCCGGGTACGCCGAGGATGAAGCTCGCGCCCACCACCACCCCGGGCACCCCGCAGCCGAGGACGAAGAGCGCGAAGCGCAGCTGCAGGGGCTCCTCGCGCAGGTGGCGCGCGGTGGCGCCGAGGCCAAGCGCCACGCTGGCCACCTTGTGCGTGGCCAGCGCGGTACCGAAGGGCAGCCCGAGAAAGATCAGGGCCGGCAACTGGATCAGCCCGGCGCCGCCGCCGGAGAAGGCCGAGAACAGGTTGGCCAGCAGGGAAATGACGAAAAGTGCGAACTGGTCGAGAAAGGACACGGGCCTGAGGCACCCCCTGCGGGCTTTCAATTGGCGGTCAATGACCTAGAATGGGAGCTTCCGGGCACGATTATAACGATTGAGGATGGACGCTCGTGAGACGAACCGCACTGGCCCTGATCGCCCTTCTTTCCTGCCTGCCCCTGCTGGCGGGCGGCAACCTGTTTCGCTGGCGTGATGCCGACGGCAAGCTGCACATCGGCGACAACCTGCCGGCCGAGGCCATCCAGCGGGGCTACGACATCATCGACGACCGCGGTCGCGTCATCAAACACATCGATCCGCCACCCACCCCCGAGGAGCTGCAGAAGCGCCGCGAGGCCCAGCGCCGGGCCGAGCTGGAGCGCCAGCGGCGCGCCGCCCAGGCCGAGCGGGACCGTGCCCTGCTGCTCACCTATGGCAGTGTGGCCGAGATCGAGCGTGCCCGGGACGAACGCCTCAACCTCATCAAGTCGCAGATCCGCGTCAATCGCGATCGCCTGCAGCAGCTGGAAAAGGAGCTGGCCCAGCTGCAGCAGAACGCCAAGCGCAACTTCCTCGACAGGAAACGCGAAGTGCCGCCGCTGCTGGCCGACCGTATCGAGCGCAAGCAGGCCGAGATCAAGGCCACCCGAGAGCGGATGCAACGCTTCGAGCAGGCTCATGCCCGCATCGAGCAGCGGTTCGAGAAGGACATCCGCCGCTTCCGCGAACTGGAAGCGGCGCGTGTGGAGATCCGGCAGGGCAGCAGGGAGGGCCTGCGCGTCCGGGAGGACGATCTTCGCTGAGGCGTCGTCGAGCGGGTCAGCCGCGGATCAGCGTGCCCACCCCGCGGTCAGTGAACAGCTCCAGCAGCACGGCGTGTTCCACGCGGCCATCGATGATGTGGGCGCTCTTTACCCCCGAGCACACCGCATCCAGCGCGCATTCCACCTTGGGCAGCATGCCGCCGTGGATGGTGCCGTCGTCGATCAGCCCCTGCACGGTCTGCGCATCCAGCCCCGTGAGCAGATTGCCCTCGCGGTCGAGGATGCCTGGCGTGTTGGTCAGAAGCAGCAGCTTCTCGGCCCCCAGCACCACCGCCAGCTTGCCGGCTACCAGGTCGGCATTGATGTTGTAGGAGGCACCGTCCTCGCCCACGCCGATCGGCGCGATCACCGGGATGAAATCACCGCCGTCGAGCATGTGGAGCACCGACGGGTCGATGCCGGTCACCTCGCCGACATGGCCCAGGTCGATGATCTCCGGCGCCTTCAGTTCCTCGGTGCGGCGGCGGATCTTCAGCGGCCGGGCGCGGATCATGCCGCCATCCTTGCCGGTGAGGCCGATGGCGCGTCCGCCATGCTGGTTGATGAGATTGACGATCTCCTTGTTGACGAGCCCGCCCAGCACCATCTGTACCACG
>JALWNJ010000251.1 GCA_026995955.1 Gammaproteobacteria bacterium | reverse complement strand
GATCGGCTCGGTCCTGTTCGCCGGCCTTGCGCTCGCCAGCGTCGGCAGCCTGATTTCGGTGCTGTCCGGCATCGACCTGCGCACCAAGGTGCTGGAGATGGTCGGCTCCGGGCTGGCTGCAGCCGGACTGGCCTACCTGTTCGGGCGCCTGATGCAGGCACTGTTCGGCATCGAGATCTGATTCCTGCCCCAAAGGGTTGCATTCTGCACCGCCCGTCCGCATGTGAACTCCACCGAGGGCGTGCCGGGTGGCATGCCACGGAATCCGAATCACACAGGAGACAGGAATCATGCAGAAAATGAAAAGGGTAATCACGGTCGGGCTCATGCTCGGCCTGGCCAGCATGACCGCGCTGGCCGGAAAACCGGCCGATCTGGGAGAGGAGGCCGGCAAGCGCGCCGAGCGCCAGACCGGGCGCGAGGTGAGCCAGCAGAAGGCGCGCATCGAACAGGAGGCAATCGACGCCCTGCGCGCGACCCAGGCGGCCCTCGCCGCGCTGGACAAGGGGGACAAGGATGCGGCACTCGATGCCCTGGCCAGGGCCACGGGCAAGCTCGAGCTGCTGGTTTCACGACATCCCGAACTGGGCCTCGTGCCGGTGGACATCGCCATCGAGGAAGTGGATCTCGTGGCCCCGGAGAAGGCCGTGAAGAAGGCCATCGACGAGGCCGAGGACGCACTGGAAGACGGCGAGGTGCAGAAGGCGCGCCACATCCTCGCGGCACTTGCCAGCGAGCTGGTCATCCGTACCACCAGCATCCCGCTGGCCACCTATCCGCAGGCCATCAAGGCCATCAGCCCGCTCATCGAGGCCGGCAAGATCGACGAGGCGCGCGATGCCCTGGTGGCCGCGCTAAACACGATGGTGGTCACCGAAGAGATCGTGCCCCTGCCGGTGCTGCGTGCCAGCATCCTGCTGCAGGATGCCGAGGCCCTGGCCGAGCGCGAGGCCCGCAGCGACGAAGAGCAGAAGCTGCTCGAGGCCCTGCTGGATGCCGCCCGCGCGCAGATCCGCTATGCCGAGCTGCTCGGCTACGGTCGCGAGGACGACTACGAGCCGATCTACGAGCAGATCGAACAGATCCGCAAGAAGGTCGAGCACAAGCAGCATGGCAAGGGCTTCTTCGACCGCATCCGCGAGGCCATCAAGGCCCTCGGTCAGCACAGCCAGCCGGTTGAAGGCGGTGCCTCATGAGCAGCAGCACCCAAGCTGATGCCCTGCCCGAGGTGAAACTGCCAGCGAAATGGGGCGGCCTGCTGGTACTCGGCATCGTCATGCTGGCGTTGGGTACCATCGGACTGGGCATGACCGTCGCCCTTACGCTGGGTACCGTCATCGTCTTCGGCGGTTTCCTCCTGGGCGGTGGCATCCTGCAGCTCATCGCCGTGTTCCGGGACGCCGAATCGGGCTGGAAGGGCCGGGTCTTCCACTTCGTCACGGCCCTGCTCTACATCCTGATGGCGGCTCTCATCATCTACGACCCGGTAGGCGCTTCGGCCGGCATCACCCTGTTCATCGCCGCGCTGTTCATCGCCCTGGCGGTCAACCGCTTCAGCACCGCCTGGCAGAACCGCAAACAGGGACAGGGCTGGGCACTGCCCGCCATTGCCGGTGTGGCCGATGTCCTGCTGGCCGCCATCATCGTGGGCCAATGGCCAATCTCCGGCCTGTGGGTGATCGGCCTGCTGGTGGCCATCGAGTTGATCTTCAACGGCTGGCTGCTGGTACTGGTTGCCTGGTACTGGTTGCACTGGCCGCACGCAAGCAGCAGAAAGAGGGCACGACAACCGCCCAATCCGGGCAATCCCCCCGGAACGACAACGACAGCAACAACAAGGAGTAGACACCATGGTCATGGCAATCAGTCAGTTCGAGCGCCTGTTCCGCGAGGCCGCTTCGCTCGACATCGACAAGAACGACATCAAGCGCCTCGAGGACTTCGTCAAACAGCGGCTGTACGACCTGCTGCTGCTGGGACAGGCGGCGGCGAAGGCCAACGGGCGGGATGTGATCCAGTATCACGACCTGCCCGTCACCAAGGGTCTGCAGGAACAGATGCACCTGTTCCGCGGCATGGACGAGGACATCGGCCTGGCCGGCATCCTCGACCACCTGGCCAAGCTGCCGCCGCTGGACCTCGCCTACAGTGAGGAAGTCGAACAACGCCTGCCGGAACTGGTGGGTGGTATTACCATCAGCCTGGCCAAGGTCTTCAAGGCCGTCAATCCGAAACTGAAGAACCCGGCCACGGCGGAATGGGAACAGGTGGAAAAGATCTACCGGATCCTGCTCTGATCCACGGCAGCACGGAAAACGGGCCCCGCTTCGGCGGGGCCTTTTTCATGGGCGAAGCAGGGGCCGATGGTATAATTCGCAGGCCCGAGACCACGAGGACAGCCCCATGCCAACCCAGCCGAGCAAGACGCTGGAGACCTTCGACAACCCCCAGCCGGAGCGGGACTACACCATCCGCATCAAGGTGCCGGAGTTCACCTGCCTGTGTCCCAAGACCGGGCAGCCCGACTTCGCCACCCTGACCATCGAATACGTGCCCGACGCCCTGTGCGTGGAGCTGAAGTCGCTGAAGCTCTATGTCTGGTCGTTCCGCGAGGAAGGGGCCTTTCACGAGGCGGTGACCAACCGCATCCTCGACGACCTGGTGCGTGCCACCCTGCCCCGCTTCATGCGCCTGACCGCCGACTTCAATGTCCGCGGCGGCATCTACACTACGGTGGTGGCCGAGTACCACAAGCCGGGCTGGACGCCACCGGAGCCGGTACGCCTGCCCTGAGCCCATGACCTCGCCCCTGTTTGGCGGCATCGACGCCGGCACCAGCGGCCTGCGCCTGTGCCTGATCGACGACCGGGGGCAGATCCGCCATCGGGACCGCGAGCCGCTGCCGGAGCCCGAAAACCCCAAACCCGGCTGGCACCAGCAGGATCCGATGCTCTGGCTGCAGGCCCTGCAGCGCCTGCTCGCCCGTCTACCCGACGAACTGCGTGACCGGCTCGCCGCGCTCTCCATCGACGGCACCTCGGGCACCGTGCTGGTCTGCGATGCCGCAGGCGAACCCCTGCACCCGGCGCTGATGTACCACGACCGCCGCGCCACGGCACAGGCCGAGCGGCTGGATGCGGTCGCGCCCGCCGACAGCGCGGCGCGCGGGCCGCAATCGGCCACCGCCCGGCTGCTGTGGCTTGTGAACGCGCTGGGACCCGGACGCATCGCCAATGTCCAGCACCAGGCCGAATGGCTGCTGGGACGGCTGCTGGGCCGCCACAACCAGGGCGACGAGAACAATGCCCTCAAGCTGGGCTACGATCCGCTGCACCGGGAATGGCCGCCCTGGCTGCAGGAACTGGGTATCGAGCCCGCCTGGCTGCCCCGGGTGCATCCGCCCGGCACCGCGCTGGGCCGCATCGACGAGACCCTGGCGCGCAGGCTGGCGCTGCCCGCGGGGCTGCAG
>JALWNJ010000250.1 GCA_026995955.1 Gammaproteobacteria bacterium | reverse complement strand
CCGCCCAGCGCGAGGGCCACAGCCAGGATCATCACGAGTGCCGGCAAGCGGCGAATCTGGACACCCTGTTTCGTCTGTTCGTGCATGGCTTCAATACCCATAGATGTCGGTGGGAATGGGATGTCCGAGGAATTCCCAGATGTAGCTGGTGAGTGTGACCGGATGAACCCCGTCGAGTCGAGTCCCCGGGTTGCAGAATCCGCGTGTCTCGCCCGAGCGCACGCACATCTCCTGCTTGATCCGATCCTCGTTCGGCCAGGGCCAGAGCGGTGTACTCGTCAGGGTGTTGTACCCTGCCTCCCCGTAACGGGTACCGTCCACGCCATAGCGATAGCGGATCACGGCCCCGACCGAAGGCAGGCTGGCAGCCAGCGCACTGCCCGGCGCCTTCTCCACGGCATGGAGCAGGCTGCCATCCTCGACCGGCGACTGCGGAAGATCCAGGCAATTGCTGCAGGTCGTATAGCCGTGGACATTGCCCTCGCTTGCCGCCGGGTTGTATCCGGCCGAATCGTGCACATAGGCACCGGCCGCCACGATGCCGGCCACACCGGCATCCACGGTCAGGGCATCGCGAACCTCCACGCTGGTCTGTCCCTCGTCCACATAGACACCGATGCCATTCCCGGAGAGGAGCACGGTCACGCCATCGATGAGGCTGGGCGGCGCGCCGGCCGTACCGTAGTTGTAGGGTCGATTACCCAGGCTGATGCCGCCGCGTGCAGGCCGGAGGGCCAGGAAGTCGCGCACGGTCCAGATGGGGCTGCCATCCTCGAGCACCTGGTCCGCCTCGAAGGTCATGGCGGCATCGTCGGAATTGACCGACATGCTGCCCAGCCATTCGTTGCGGCCGAGGAAGTAGCGGGTACCGTCGTAGCTGCCATCACCATTGCCGTTGCGCGCCGTGTGCTGGGCGGTGGTGATGTCGCCGTAGGGGATGTCGTTGCGCAGCATGCGGTCGACCACCAGGATGTTCTGCATGGAGACATCGTGTGAATCGTAGACGGTGATTCCCGGGCTGGGATCGGCCTTGCCCGGGTTGTCGTTGCAGCCGGCCACGTCACAGCCCTCGCTGCGAACCACGATGCGGCGCCACACGTTGTAGCTGGCCCGATAATTGGTGACGATGGTCCGCGTATTGCGCGCCCAGACCCAGACATCCTCGATCAGATTGTGGTCGTTGCCCTGGTGATGATCCGGGGTACCGACGGACATGGGGCCATGAACCCCGCACTCGCGGATCGTCACGTGATCGGTGTTGTAGAGCGTGGCACCGCCCTCGAGCAGCAGGCCACGCACCTCGACGAAGCGGACCTTGCGCGTGGTCAACCCGAGAAACAGGGGAATCCCGTGCCGTGCCGGCAGGCCGGCCACCTCGTGCAGGATGGCCTTGCCCGGGTTGAGTGCCCGCACCAGCGTGGGATGCGCCGCATCAGGACCGGAAGGGATCTCCGCCGAGTACTGCAGCGACTCGCCATACAGCCCCCGATCACGCAGGATGCCGGTACCGGCGGCTTCCGAGTAGTCGCCGTCCATCAGGACGAGTTCGTCCCCCCCCTGCATCACGGAAAAGGCATGGCGGAAGCTCTTCCATGGCGCGGCCTGGGAACGACCGTCATTGGCATCGCTGCCCCGGGGCGAAATGTACCAGGTGGTTCGCCCGGCAGGTGCTGCAGCCGCAGTGGAAAACGACCACGACAGCGGTTGCATGGAATTTCCGGCCAGATCCGAAATGCCATCGACCCGCACCGAATAGGTGGTCGAGGCGGCGAGTGGTGTGGACGGGTGGAACCTCAGTTCTCGATCACCGACAACCTCGAGCGTTCCGGACAGGGCCGGTGAAAAATGGAAATCTCCTGCACTCGCCGTGCCGGCATCGATGGCCTCGTCGAACCGGATGCGCACGCTGTCGAGGGCGGTGGGCACGCCACTGCTGCCATTGGCCGGATAGAGCGCGCTGGCAATTGGGGCACGGGTATCGGTGATCGTGCTGCCTCCTGTGCTGCCGGCCGTGCCGCCTCCGCCGGAGCCACTACCCGTGACATTGCCCGACACGGTACCGCTGTTCACGGCCACACTGCTGGCCTGGCCATCGCTTGAGATACCCTCCTGCTGACAGCCGCTCAGCAGAAAGGCGCCCAGCAGCACCAAACTGCCGAGAGACAACCGTTGCATGAAACCGAAACCGAAACCGAAACCGAAACCGAAACCGATCATGGCAAGCCCCATGGATTTCCCGTATGGGACTGAGCTTACCGTCTCGACTCAGAGAAACCGTGGACTGGGTCTCAGTTGCACGCGCGCCTGTGTGACCCCCGTCACAAAGGGAGGATTTTTATTGAAAATCAATATGGTACGAAAGTACAAGCGGCCTGGGAGTCCCTCAGGAGTCCGTCTGTCCGCCTTCCAGGGCATCGGCCACCAGCTCCCGCACCTGGGCGTCCGGATCGTCGCGCAACTGCTCCAGCAGGGTGCGCGCCTCGGGCGTGTCCATCTGCTCGAGGAAATGGGCGGCGTCGCCGCGCACGGTGGCGGAACCGGAGCGCGCCAGGGCCTCGATCTGCGGCAGGCACCGGGCCAGCTCGGGCCGGCCGGCGAAGTGTTCGACCAGGGCACTGATGCCGATACGCACCACCATGCCGAGATCCGGGTCGTCCATGCGGGCAATGAGTCGGCACAGCAGGGCGGGATCGGCCTCGACCTGGCTTTGTACCTCGTCCAGCCGGCGCTGTTCGATGAGGTCGAGCAGGTAGTCGATCTCGCCACTGCCGGCGGCGGCCTTGCGCACCCATTCACGCACCTCGGCCTCGCCATGCGCGCCGGTAAACTCGAACTGGCCGATGCGGAACCAGGGCACGCTGCGGGTGCCGACCTCGGCCGCGGCATCGGGATGCACCTGGATGTTGACGATCTCCAGCCGGCCGATGAGGCCCTCCTTCACCAGTTCCGAGAGGATCCGGATCATGGTCGGGCAGTGCGGGCAGCCGGGGGCGATGAGCAGGCGGGCGTCCGGGGTCATGGTCGGGCTCGTGATTCAGAATGTCATGTCATCCGGTCCAGCATAACCGACCGGCCGCCGACAATCATCCGGAAGTGTCCCGTTGCCGCAGATAGTCCAGGAACGCGTCGGCCGGCAGCGGACGGCTGAAGTGGTAGCCCTGGATCTGGTCCACGCCCTCGCCGACCAGGAACTGGAGCTGGGCCAGGGTCTCCACGCCCTCGGCGCAGACCGTGAGCCCCAGACTGTGGCCCAGGGCGATCACGGCCTGGGCAATGGCGACATCGTCGGGGTCGTCCGGGATGTCGAACACCAGCGACTGGTCGATCTTGAGCTTGTCGATGGGCAGACGCTTGAGATAGGCCAGCGAGGAGTAGCCGCTGCCGAAATCGTCGATGGCCAGCCCCACGCCAAGTGCACGGATCTCGGTCAGGGTGCGCACCGATTCCTCGGCATTGCGCATGACGAAGCTCTCCAGGATC
>JALWNJ010000249.1 GCA_026995955.1 Gammaproteobacteria bacterium | reverse complement strand
CCAGCTGTTCGAGGCCTTTCATCAGAAACGCGATGTGCTCAGCATCCTCGACCAGTGCATCCATGCCGAGGGGCTGAAGATCTTCATCGGCAGCGAGACCGGGCACGAGGTGTTCAGCGACTGCAGTATCGTCTCCGCGCCCTACCAGATGGAAGGGGAGACAGTCGGCGTGCTCGGCGTCATCGGCCCGATGCGCATGGCCTACGACCGGGTGATCCCGATGGTGGACATCACCGCGCGGGCGCTCACCGCGGCCTTGAATTCCCGCGGCTAGTCCCCACCACTAGCAGAGATCTCGTGGCCCCGTCGTTGGGGCAGGGTAATCCATTGACCGGAGTCGAGCATGGAAAACCAGGAAGAAACCAAAGAAAATCATACTATTGAAGAACAAACCTCAAGTGAGGCCAAAACCGAGGCCCAGGATGCGGCGCAGCAGGAAGACCTGACCGAGGCCTCGGCCGAGGAGCTGCTGAAGAAGCTCGAGGAGGCCAACGCCCGCGCCGAGGAACACCTCGATCGTCTGCTGCGCACCCAGGCCGAGCTGGAGAACCAGCGCAAGCGGGCCGAGCGCGACATCGAGAATGCGCACAAGTATGCCCTCGAGAAGTTCGTCAACGAGCTGCTGGCCGTGAAGGACAGCCTGGAGCTGGGCATCCAGGCGGCCAGGGGCGAGTCGGTGGATGCCGAGAAGATCCTGGAAGGCACCGAACTCACCGACAAGATGCTCACCCAGGTGCTGCAGAAGTTCGGGGTGGAGGAGATCAATCCCCAGGGCGAGAAGTTCGACCCCGAGCTGCATCAGGCGATGTCGATGCAGCCGAGCGACGAGTTCCCGGCCAATACCGTGATGCAGGTGGTGCAGAAGGGCTACACCCTGAACGGGCGCCTGATCCGGCCGGCCATGGTCATCGTCAGCCAGGGCAAGGGCGATTGAGCGAAAATGCCGCGCGGGCGCTTGAAAAGCGTTCAGGCGACCCCACATAAGCGGCAAGTTTCGGAAAATCTGAAGCAAATCCAATAATTCGGGAGAAAGCGCATGGCAAAGATCATCGGAATCGACCTGGGTACCACCAACTCCTGCGTGGCGGTCATGGAGGGGGACAAGCCCAAGGTCATCGAAAACGCAGAGGGCGATCGCACGACGCCTTCCATCGTCGCCTTCACGGAAGACGGCGAAGTCCTGGTGGGCCAGCCGGCCAAGCGGCAGGCGGTCACCAACCCCAAGAACACCTTCTACGGCATCAAGCGCCTGATCGGGCGCCGCTACGACGAGGACGTGGTGCAGAAGGACATCAAGCTGGTACCGTACGAAATCGTCAAGGCCGACAACGGCGACGCATGGGTCAATGTACCCGCCATCGGCAAGAAGATGGCACCGCCCGAGATCTCGGCGCGCGTGCTGATGAAGCTCAAGAAGGACGCCGAGGCCTATCTGGGCGAAGAGGTCAAGGAGGCGGTCATCACCGTGCCGGCCTACTTCAACGACTCGCAGCGTCAGGCCACCAAGGACGCGGGCAAGATCGCTGGCCTCGAGGTCAAGCGCATCATCAACGAGCCGACGGCCGCGGCGCTGGCCTACGGCATGGACAAGAAGCGCGGTGACAGCAAGATCGCCGTCTACGACCTGGGTGGCGGTACCTTCGACATCTCTATCATCGAGATCGCGGAGGTGGATGGCGAGCACCAGTTCGAGGTGCTGGCCACCAATGGCGACACCTTCCTCGGTGGCGAGGACTTCGACCTGCGCCTGATGGATTACCTGGCCGACGAGTTCAAGAAGGACACCGGCGTTGATCTGCACAACGACCCGCTGGCCCTGCAGCGCCTCAAGGAGGCTGCCGAGAAGGCCAAGATCGAGCTGTCCTCGGTGGAGCAGACGGACATCAACCTGCCGTACATCACCGCGGACCAGACCGGGCCCAAGCACCTCAATGTGAAGATCACCCGGGCCAAGTTCGAGTCGCTGGTCGAGGATCTGATCGAGCGCAGTATCGAGCCCTGCCGCATCGCACTGAAGGATGCCGGGCTGAGCGCCTCCGACATCAACGATGTCATCCTGGTGGGCGGCCAGACCCGCATGCCGCTGGTGCAGAAGAAGGTGGCGGAGTTCTTCGGCAAGGAGCCGCGCAAGGACGTGAACCCGGACGAGGCCGTGGCTCTGGGTGCCGCCATCCAGGCCGGTGTGCTGGCCGGGGACGTCAAGGACGTGCTGCTGCTCGATGTCACTCCGCTGTCGCTGGGTATCGAGACCATGGGCGGCGTGATGACCAAGCTGATCGAGAAGAACACGACCATCCCGACCAAGGCGAGCCAGATCTTCTCGACGGCCGAGGACAACCAGACTGCGGTTACCGTCCATGTGCTGCAGGGCGAGCGCGAGATGGCCAGCGCCAACAAGTCGCTGGGCCGCTTCGACCTCACCGACATCCCGCCCGCACCGCGTGGCGTGCCGCAGATCGAGGTCACCTTCGACATCGACGCCAACGGCATCCTCAATGTGTCGGCCAAGGACAAGGCCACCGGCAAGGAGCAGTCGATCGTCATCAAGGCCTCCAGTGGCCTGAGCGAGGAAGAGGTCGAGCGCATGATCAGGGACGCCGAGGCGCATGCCGAGGAAGACCGCAAGTTCCAGGAGCTGGTCTCGGCGCGCAACGAGGCGGACAACCTGATCCATGCCACCGAGAAGTCGCTCTCCGAGCTGGGTGACAAGGTGGCCGCCAACGACCGCGAGGAGATCGAAAAGGCGATTGCCGATCTGCGCGAGGCGGTCAAGGGCGAGGATGCCGCGGCCATCAAGTCGAAGACCCAGGCACTGGCCGAGAAGGCCGGTCGCATCGCCCAGCAGGCCTATCAGGGCGAGCAGGGCGCCGCCGGCGCAGGGGCGGCCGGAGGTGCCGCCGGGGCCTCGGGCACGGCCGGCGACGACGATGTCGTCGATGCCGAGTTCGAAGAGGTTGACGACGACAACAAGTAATGCCCGCGCAGGGGCCGGATGCAGCGCATCCGGCCCTTTTGCGTCTTGCGGCAACGGGGTAGGATGAGCGCCCCGCGAAACCGCCCCTGATCCCGTTCCGGGAGCAGGGGCGCTCGCATGCGGGGCAGGGGACATCGAAACCGCAACCACGGGACCGGCATGAAAGACTACTACGAAATCCTGGGCGTCGAACGCACCGTCACCGAGGCCGAGCTGAAGAAGGCCTACCGACGGCTGGCGATGAAGTACCACCCGGACCGCAACCCCGGCGACAAGGTCGCCGAGGAGCGCTTCAAGGAGGTCAAGGAGGCCTACGAGGTGCTGTCCGACCCGCAGAAGCGCGCCGCCTACGACCAGTTCGGCCATGCCGGTGTGCAGGGCGGTCCGGCGGGTGGCGGCCCGGGGCCCGGTGCCGGGTTCAGCGACATCTTCGAGGACATCTTCGGCGACATCTTCGGTACCGGGGGCGCCCGCGGCGGTCAGCGCGCCCATCGCGGTAGCGACCTGCAGTACAACCTGCAGATCACC
>JALWNJ010000248.1:7421-14229 GCA_026995955.1 Gammaproteobacteria bacterium | reverse complement strand
GCGCCGCCGCGCGCACCCTGCTGCTGCGGGTACCGGAAGTGGACGGCCAGGGCCATGTGGTGCAGCGCGAGAAGACCCTGCAGGTGCGCATCCCCAAGGGCGTCAAGCAGGGCCAGCACATCCGCCTGGCGGGGCAGGGCGCGCCGGGCATCGGCGGCGGCGAGCCGGGCGACCTGTTCCTGGAGATCGAATTCGATCCCAACTCGCCTTACAAGGTCGAGGGCCGCGATGTCACGCTCGACCTGCCGGTGGCCCCCTGGGAGGCGGCGCTGGGCGAGAAGGTCCCGGTGCCCCTACCCGACGGCAAGACGGTGCAGCTCAAGTTGCCGCCGAACACGCCCCAGGGCAAGAAGCTGCGCCTCAAGGGCAAGGGCATCCCTGGCAGGCAGCCGGGCGACTTCTTCGTGCGCGTGCAGCTGACCCTGCCCAAGGCCGATACGCCCAAGGCAAAGGCCCTTTACGAACAGATGAAGAAGGAACTGAACTACAACCCGCGTGCCGGGCTGGGGGTTTGAGATGAACGAGATCGTCCGCATCATCGAGGCGCAGATCCTGCACGACCGTGAACCCGAGCTGACCCTGGGCCAGCTGTGCCGGGCCTGTCAGGTACCGGCCGAATTCGTGCTCGAACTGGTGGAGCAGGGCGTGCTCGAGGTCCAGGGCAGCGACAGCCGCCAGTGGCGCTTCCCCGGCAGCAGCCTGGCCCGCGTGCGCGCCGCCCGCCGCTTGCAGCGCGACCTGCAGCTCAACATGGCCGGTACCGCGCTGGCCCTGGAACTGCTGGACGAGATCCGGCGCCTGCGCCGACGCCTGCACTGTCTCGAAAATCTGTAGTCACCGCACACTGCGCCACCTGACCCCGGCTTGAAGCCGCGCCGGGGCTGTGCCAGAGTGCCCGCATGCTGATCCCGCACATCGTCTGGGCCGAGCACGGCCTGCTCAACCGCCTGCAGAGCGCCCTGCTGCTGGCCGTCATGGCCGCCTTCATGGCCCTGCTCGGCTGGCTGCTGTGGGGCCCGGACGGGGTCACCACCCTGCTGTTCACCCTGGGCCTGCTGCTGCTCCTGAATCCGGCCGTGTCGCCGAAGATGGTGATGCGCCTGTACCAGGCGCGGCCGCTGTCACGCGACGAGCTGCAGGAGCTGTTCGACATGGTGGAAGGGCTGGCCCGCCGCGCCGAGCTGCCCGCCGTGCCACGGCTGTACTATGTGCCCAGCCGGATGGTGAATGCCTTCTCCGTCGGCACCCCCGACAACTCGGCCATCGCCGTCACCGGCGGGCTGCTCGACAGCCTCACCTGGCGCCAGCTCGGCAATGTGCTGGCGCACGAGATCAGCCACATCCGCAACCGCGACACCTGGGTGATGGGCATCGCCGACCTGTTCAGCCGCATGACCAGCTTCATGTCCGTGTTCGGCCAGATCCTGCTGTTCGTCAACCTGCCGGCGCTGATGATGTACGGCGTGCACATCTCCTGGCCGGCGGTGTTCCTGCTCATCTTCGCGCCCAACCTGAGCGCCTTGGCCCAGCTCGCTCTGTCCCGCACCCGCGAGTACGACGCCGACCTCAACGGCGCGCGCCTCACCGGCGACCCCGAGGGCCTGGCCGAGGCCCTGGCGCGCATCGAACGCGCCCAGCAGCACTGGCTCAAGCAGCTCATGCTGCCCGGCATGCACCTGCCGGAGCCCTCCCTGCTGCGCACCCACCCGGCCACCGAGGAACGCATCCGCCGCCTGCGCGAACTGCAGCAGCTCGAACCCATGCAGCCGGTTTTCGACTGGCCGGACCTGCCGGTAAGGCATCATCTCGAGGTCAGCGACGAGGATCCCCGCTGGCGACATGCCAAGGGGTTGTGGCACTGAGGACATCCCACCTGGAGACAAGGAGGTTACTGCCATGTACAGACACGCCTTTGCCCTCTTTCTGGTAGCCAGCCTGTCGGCGAGCGCCGCGACAGCACCTCCGGCTCCCGAGGCGGCCTACTATTGTCAGCTCGGTGCCCTGGTCGTGGCCAGCAATCCCCATCTGGAGACCAGGCTTCGACAGGACGCGCTGGATTACGCAGACCGGCAGCTCGAGCAATATCCCTCCGACTGGAGCACGCTGAAGCAATACCTGCTGCGCATGGCCGCCACCGATCCTGCCTTTCTGCTCGATCAGTATCCCCGCCACCGCCGATTGTTCGAGGAATGGCTGCAAGGCATCGATCTGCGCTGGCTCGGCCCCGGCCCTTCACCTTTCCCGGCACTGAAGCGCCGGGCCTTGTCCGCCCTCCGGATGTGGTTGCGCAGCAATACTCCGGGTGCCGAGGGCAAAGTCGAATTCACCCGCCGGCTGATCGATCGTCTGCAGTCCACGGAACCTACCCTCGTCGATTGAAATTCTGCCTTCAGCCCCCAGATTGAGAGGAAATCCGATTTCAGGGGGTATCCATGTCCGACAACAAGATTCATGTGGTCTGTCCGCACTGCGGCGCGGTCAACCGCATTCCTCGGGAGAAGCTGGGCGCCGGGCCCAAGTGCGGCAAGTGCGGCCATGCGCTGTTCACCGGGCAGCCGGTGGACCTGGACGGGGCCAGCTTTCAGAAAATGATCACCCGCAACGACATCCCGGTGGTGGTGGACTTCTGGGCACCCTGGTGCGGCCCGTGCAAGATGATGGCGCCGGCCTTTGCCCAGGCCACGGCCCAGCTCGAGCCGCGCGCACGCCTGGCCAAGGTCAACACCGAGGTCGAGCAGGGCATCGCCGCGCAGTACGGCATCCGCAGCATCCCCACCCTGATGGTGTTCCGCAACGGCCAGGTGGTGGCGCAGCAGCCCGGCGCCATGGGCCCGGCCGACATCGTGCGCTGGGTCTCGCAGTTCGTCTGAATCCGGCCCGTTCCGGCTGATAGAATGGCGGTTTTTCCCCGTCGGAGCCGGAGATGGACTGGAAACTGCTCGCCACGGTGTTCGCCACCGTTTTCGTTGCCGAGCTGGGTGACAAGACCCAGCTCGCCACCCTGCTGTTCGCCGCCGACCGCGAGGTGAACCGGTGGCTGGTGTTCCTCGGTGCCTCAGCGGCCCTGGTCGCCACCTCCGCCATCGGCGTCATCGCTGGCGGCTGGATGGCACAGCACATCAGCGAACGCACCCTGCACTGGGTGGCCGGACTGGGTTTCATCGCCATCGGCGTGTGGACGCTGCTACGGGCCTGAGTCGAACGCGGCTTCGACACCAATCCGTACGAGTTCCTTTCAGCTGTCGTCCACCGGCCGCCAGTGCTTGCCGTGTTCCTCCAGCCAGCGCACCAGCTCGCCGCCGGCCTGGCCGACGACGGCCGGATCGCCCTTGAGCCCGAGGTCGATGCGGCGACGGTGGCGGGTATCGGGCAGGCAGGAGATGCCCAGCCCCGGATGGCGTGCCAGCAGCGACTCCATCAGCGGGATCAGGTCGCTCTCGGGGGTGTCCTCTATGAGGATGCGCCATTCGCAGTCGGGCGGGCCCTCGAGGCACTGCGGGTATTCCTCGCGCAGCACCCACTCGGCCATCGGCCAGGCCATGTCGGGAAAGCCGGGCAGGAAGTGATGGCGGTCTAGCGAGAAGCCGGGCACGCGGTTGACGGGGTTGGGGATCAGCCGCGCGCCCTGCGGCAGCTCGGCCATGCGGATGCGCTGCGGTCGTGCCTGCGCGCCGAACTGGGCCTCGATCAGCTGCACCGCCTCCGGGTGCGGCGTCAGCGGCACACCCCAGGCCTCGGCCGCGGCCTGTCGGGTCTGGTCGTCGGGCGTAGCGCCGATGCCGCCGAAGCTGAACACGATCTCCGGCTGCGCGCGGCTCCAGGACAGGGCGCGCACGATGTCTTCGCGCGCATCGCCCACCATCTGCACCCAGCGGATGGCCTGGCCGTGGCCGCGCAGCAGTTCGATCATGTGCGGCAGGTGGGCGTCCCGGCGCGTGCCGCGCAGCAGCTCGTCGCCGATGAGCAGCAGGCCGAAGCCGGGGCAGTCAGTCATCCCCGCCCTGCAGCAGGCTGGCCAGGCTGCGGTCCCGGCCGGCCCGCCGGCGCACCGCCTCGAGGAAGGCCTGGCGTGCTTCCTCGTCGGCCAGCGCCTCCTCGCTGATCATCGGCGCCTCCGCATCCTCCTCGCGGATGGCCAGCGCGAACAGGCCCGCACTGTGACCAACGGTCTCGCCGTCGGCGTCAAGCAGGGGGGCATCCTCTGGCGCGCAGCTCGGCGAGCGCGCCTTGAGCACATAGCCGTCCAGTTCCTTCCAGGCCGTCATGTGGCCGAACTCGCGCAGATCCTCCGTGACATCGACCCGCATGTCCTCCAGTCGCCGCACCCTTGTCCCGGTCTCGGTGGCGAAAAGCCCCAGCGGCGGGCGTGGGATGCCCAGCCCGATGGTGAACTCGGGGCACAGCGGAATCAGCTCGAACTCGGGCTCCAGCGCCAGCACGGCTTCGCTGCGCTTGTGGCCGCCGTCGTAGCGTACCGTCTCGCCCAGCAGGCAGGCGCTGACGCCGATGCGCGGCCTTCTGGTCTTGGTGGCGGTCATGGGGCTCCTGCTATGATGCGTGACATGGGGATGCTGGAAATCAGTCTCAGGCTGGGCAGAAGTCTGCCCTTCCGCCGCCTGGAACACAAGCTGCTGCTGCTGTGGCTGCTGCCGCCAGGGTTCGCCGCGCTGGCCTGGCTGGGGCAGGCCGCGGGCTGGTGGGCGGGCGGCAGCGGCTTGCTGCTGCGGGTGCTCCTGCTCGGCTGGCTGCTGGTGCTGCCGCCGATGTGGCTCCTGCTGTGGCCCTGGCGCCGGCTCAGCCGGGCCCTGCAGCGCTGGTACCTGCACGACGAGGACCCTCGCCTGCCGGCCATGCATGGCGAGGACGCCGGGCGCGTGCTGGGCAGCGTGCAGCTGCTCATCGAACGCCTGCGGCAGCGCGAGCGGCTGCTGGCCAGCCGCGACATCGACGAATACCTCGAGACGCTGATCCGCGACGACCTGGTGCTCAGGCACATCGAGGAATCACTGCGTCGGGTCCAGGCCGAGGGCGGCGAGGCGGCGCTGATTCCGATCCGCCTCGAGAACCGCGACTTCCTGCTGCGTCACTTCGGACCGGCGGTGCTGGAGCACGCCTGGCAGCAGCTTCGCCGCATGATCCATGGCGCCGTCACCTGTCCGCACTGGCTGGCACGCCGCGGCGAGGACGGCTGGCTGCTGTTCGTCGAGGCCGGCGCGGAGGAGGCCGGCATCATCGCCAACCGCATCCGCTCGGCGGCCCGTTCCAGCACCCTGCGCGCCCCCTCCGGGCAGGCCCTCAACCTGCAGCTCGCCGTTGGCCTGCAGCCGCTGCGCGGCCTGCACCTGCGCGATCTGCCCGCCCTGCTGGGCGGGCTGTGATCACTTCCTCAGATACTTGAAGTCCGGCTTCGGGCGACCGACAAAACAGCTCTTGCGGAATCCGTACTTGCGGATGATCTGTACCGCCTGGCGCGCGGCATCACCCTTTTTCCCGAAGTCGAACACCCAGTGGTTGCCGTCCACCACCTTCCACCGTCCCTTGATGTACTTGGCCTGGACGCGGTTCGGATTGAACGAGACGCAATCCTCGCCCCGGTAGCTGCCCCGCGGGGCCCGACCGCGTGACAGCAGATAGGTCATCCCCGGATTGGGGCGCCCTGCATAACAGACGCTGTCCATGCGGTAGTGGCGGATGATGCGCAGGGCGCGTTCGGCCTCGTCGCGCTTGCTGCCGAAATCGAACAGCCAGCTGCGTCCATCGACGATCTTCCAGCGCCCGTTGATCTTCTTGACCCGGAGGTTGCGGTTGTTGAAGCCGATGCAGTCCTCCTTGAGGCGGGCAGGGGCCGGCCGTGCCGTGACCGTTCCACCCGTCTGCGCACGCGCCGGGGGTGCCGGCCGAGCCGATACGGTTCCGCCCGTGCGGGCACGAACCGGCTCGTCACCGCCACGGGCCCGGGAACTGGAAGGCGCCGGCACGGCCCGGGGCGCGCTGCGCGAGAACATGCTGGTGTCATAGTCCAGCGAGGTGATCTCGTACTTGCCCTGACCGGTGCGCCGGGCCATGAAACGGATCGGCTCGCCGCGCCAGATGGGGCGCAGGAAGTCGTTGTAGCGCCCGCTGTTTGCCAGAATGCTGCCCCCGCGGCCCAGCGGCACCACGCGTGCATGCTGCACCTCGCGGTTGGGCAGGCGCAGGGTGAACTCCAGCTGTCCGGAGACGGTGCGTTCGCCCCTGCGGTTCATCGGCCGGTCGTAGAAGGCGCACTGGCCGGGGCCGGGCAGGGCCTCGCGCGCGCCTCTGGGCGCCGGCCGCAGGCGGTTGATGGTGAGCCAGCCGCCGTCCTGCGGGGTGAAGACCAGCGCCGTGTTGGCATCGGGTCGGCACACCACCGGCCAGCCGCGCTCGGCCAGGGCGCTGCCGGCTGTGCCCAGCAGGGCGAGCCCGCACAGGGCCGCCAGGCTACGGATCCAGTTGTGACGCAGGGTTTTCATCTCGAGATTCCCTCCCTTCAAAGATTCGTTCTAGATGAGTCGAAACAGCCGGGCCCCGGGTTCATCGTGTCTCAGGGCTGACTTCGCTTGCTCTTCACCCAGCGCAGGATGGGGTGCCACTGATCGCGGTCGATGGCGGTGGCGGCCGGTGCGAACTCGAAGATGCCCAGTCCCTGCTCGGCGGCGCGGATGTAGTTCTGCGACTCGCGCAGGTGGGTGAGCACCGGGATGCGCTGACGGCGCAGGAACTCCTCCAGCTCGCCCCAGATGCGGGTCCATTCGCGCACCCGGTTGGCCCCCAGGGCGATCTTGGC
>JALWNJ010000248.1:0-7411 GCA_026995955.1 Gammaproteobacteria bacterium | reverse complement strand
CCTTGGCCACCTCGGTCACCGCCGGATTGTCCACCATGTCCAGCACCGCTTCCGGGTCCATGAAGGCCACCGTGATGGAACCGTCTTCCTCCTCGCGCACCACCACATTACACGGCAGCAAAAGACCGATATCGGGCTCCGCGTCCAGGGCCCGGTTGGCCACCAGGGCGATCTTGGCCTGCTTCTTCGCCACCCGGCCGCTCCGCTTCACCTCCTCGATGAACTGCTGTGCGGCGCGCATGTCGATGGGCGAGGGCAGCACCGGGATGATGATGGTCTCGGCCCGGCGCAGCAGGGCACCGAGCTCCTTGCCATGGACCGCGGCCGGGGCGTCCATGACGAGGAAATCGAGGTTGCGCGCCGGACGGTAGCGGCCCTGCCAGGCGGCATAGCCGGCGATCGGCGGCCGGGCCGGCGGCCGCGCCTCCAGCCAGGCCATGCTGGAACCCTGCGGATCGAAGTCGGCCAGCCCCACGGACTTGCCCTGTACCGCCAGCGCGGCGGCCAGATTGGTGGCGATGGTCGTCTTGCCGGAGCCGCCCTTGGCGTTGAGCACCATGATGTGTCGCATCATTCCCCCTTGTTCTGCATGGATGATCCTGCAGGGGAGTGTGGCCCATGTGGCGGAATTATCAAGCGGCAGGGATCAGTCCAGCCCCAGTTCCTCCCACATGGCGTCCACCCGCCGCTTCACCTCCCCGCTCATGCGGATCGGCCGCCCCCATTCGCGCGTGGTCTCGCCCGGCCACTTGTTGGTGGCGTCGATGCCGAGCTTGGAGCCCAGCCCGGATACCGGCGAGGCGAAGTCGAGGTAGTCGATGGGGGTGTGCTCCACCAGCATGCTGTCGCGCGCCGGATCGACGCGGGTGGTGATGGCCCAGATCACCTCCTTCCAGTCGCGCGCGTCGATGTCGTCGTCCACCACCACGATGAACTTGGTGTACATGAACTGGCGCAGGAACGACCACACCCCCATCATCACCCGCCGCGCATGGCCCGGGTACTGCTTGCGGATGGACACCACCGCCATGCGGTAGGAGCAGCCCTCCGGCGGCAGATAGAAGTCGGTGATCTCCGGGTACTGCTTCTGCAGCAGCGGCACGAACACCTCGTTCAGCGCCAGACCCAGCACCGCCGGCTCGTCCGGCGGCTTGCCGGTGTAGGTGCTGTGATAGATGGGATCCTTGCGCAGGGTGATGCGGTCGATGGTGAACACCGGGAAGGTCTCCACCTCGTTGTAGTAGCCGGTGTGGTCGCCGAAGGGCCCCTCGGGCGCGGTGTCGTCGGGGTGGATGTGGCCCTCGAGCACGATCTCGGCCGAGGCCGGCAGCCACAGGTCGTTGCCCAGCGACTTGACGAGTTCCGTTCGCGAACCGCGAAGCAGACCCGCAAAGGCGTGTTCCGACAGGGTGTCCGGAATGGGCGTGACGGCAGCCAGGATGGTGGCCGGATCGGCGCCCAGCGCCACCGTGACCGGAAACGGCTCGCCCGGGTGGGCCTGCTGCCAGTCGCGGAAGTCCAGCGCGCCGCCACGGTGGG
This sequence comes from Gammaproteobacteria bacterium, assembly GCA_026995955.1. Lineage (GTDB taxonomy): Bacteria > Pseudomonadota > Gammaproteobacteria > J044 > J044 > J044. Next base: position 5,872 of record JALWNJ010000248.1, on the reverse strand, counting down.
CCAGCCAGCGCATGATGACCCGGTTGCGACCGATCACCTGCTGGCGATAGATGCCCATGTTCTGCCGTTCCTTGTGCGGGCCGCGGGTCAGCGTGAGTCCCCAGGTGATGAGCGGGCCGGCGTCCTCGGGCCAGCAGGTCTGCACCGGCAGGCGCGACAGGTCCACCGCCTCCCCCTCCCACACCACTTCCTGGCAGGGCGCGCTGCGGCGCTTCTTCGGCGCCATGTCCAGTACCTTGCGAAACAGCGGCAGGCTCTCCCAGGCCGACTTGAGGCCACGGGGCGGCTCCGGTTCCTTGAGCCGGGCCAGCCACCGGCCCACCTCGCGCAGTGCCAAGACGCTGTCCTCGCCCATGCCCCAGGCGACCCGTTCCGGGGTGCCGAACAGGTTGGTGAGCACCGGGATGTCGTGGCCCTTCGGGTTTTCGAACAGCAGCGCCGGGCCGCCGGCGCGCAGCACGCGGTCGCTGATTTCGGTCATCTCCAGGCGGGGATCGACCTCGACGGCGATGCGCCTGAGTGCACCGCGCTGCTCGAGGCCGTCCAGGAACTCGCGCAGGTCGCGGTACTTCACGCGCGGAACTCCGCCACCACCGGGGCGTGATCCGAGGGCCGCTCCAGGCGTCGCGGTGCCTTGTCGATCCAGCAGGCAGTGCAGCGCTCGGCCAGCGGCCGGCTGGCCAGGATGAGGTCGATGCGCAGCCCCATGTTGCGGCGGAAGGCCGCCTGCCGGTAGTCCCACCAGGAAAAGCTGTTCTCCTCCTGCTCGAACAGACGGAAGCAGTCCACCAGGCCGAGGTCGAGGATGCGCTTCAGCGCCTGGCGTTCGGGGGTGGAGCAGAGGATGCGCTCGCGCCAGCCCTCCGGATCGTAGCAGTCCCGGTCCTCGGGGGCGATGTTGAAGTCGCCGAGTACCACATAGTCCGGGTGCGCCGGCAGATCCTGCTCGAGGTAGCGGGTCACCTTGTCCAGCCAGTCGAGCTTGTAGGCGAATTTCTCGCTGCCCACCTCGGCGCCGTTGACCACATAGAGGTTCAGCACCCGAACGCCGTCCACCGTGACACCCAGGATGCGCCGCTGGGGATCGTCCAGCCCGGGCACATCGGTGACGATGTCCTGCATCGGCGACTTCGCGATCACCGCCACCCCGTTGTAGGTCTTCTGCCCGGAATGCACGGCCCGATAACCCAGCTCCTCGAAGGACTCGCGCGGGAAGGCGTCGTCGGTGAGCTTGGTCTCCTGCAGCGCCAGCACATCGGGCTGCTCGGCTTGCAGCCAGTCGAGCACCTGCGGCAGCCGCACGCGCAGCGAATTCACGTTCCAGGTGGCGATCTTCACGCCAATGCTCCCCTACGGATCACAGGCCCCCTAATGGGGCCATTCAGGAAACTACACTCTCAGACCGGCGAAACGCCTGCGCACGCGACGGTCGTAGCCCCACCAGGCCAGCCCCCCGCCGACCAGCAGGCCAATGACCCCGGCCAGCAGGACCGGCACCAACGCCACCGTGCCTCGGCTCGCCGCCTGACGGGCGCTCGGCAGGGACGCCGATTCGGTCGTCTGCCCAGCCGCAGCCGGCGCGGCCCTGGCCGCCTGCAGCTCGCGCAGCTGGGCGCGCGCCTCTTCCAGCGCCTGCTCCAGTTCCAGGATGCGCTGCTTCTGCGCCGGATCGGGGCGGATCTCGACCCGCTTTCCGCCCGCCTCGAGCCGCCGGATCTCCTGCTTCAGGCGCTCGATCTCGGCCTTGTACTCGTCCACCACCAGGATGGCCGGCTTGTCCTTCACCATGAAGGCCGACTTGGCCCAGCCCTCGGTGCCGTCCGGCGCCCGTACCAGGCTGTAGGCACCGCGCTTTTCCAGGATCTCCAGCCGCATGCCCGACTTGAGGAACTTTCTGGTCTTGCCGGTACCCTGCGGGTTGTCCTTCATCCCCAGGATCAGGCGGTCGGTGACATAGCGGATCTCGATCGGCTGGCGCGGCGTCGCAGCGGGTTCCGGCTGCGGCTGCGCGGGGGGTGTCGTCGCGGGCGTCGGCGTTGCAGGCGCCGCCCCAGTCGGCGCCGGCGGCTCGGCCTGGGCCGGCAGGCTCAGACAGCAGACCATCAGCATCGGCAGCAGCTTGCGCATGGCGTCTCTTCCTCAATCCAGTCCGTTGTGACGCAGCAGGGCATCGATGCGCGGCTCGCGGCCGCGGAAGGCGCGGAACACCTCCATCGCCGGGCGCGAGCCACCCAGCTCCAGCACCGTGTGCAGGAAGTCGGCGCCCACCCGGGGATTGAACAGCCCTTCCTCCTCGAAACGGGCGAAGGCATCGGCCGATAGCACCTCGGCCCACTTGTAGCTGTAGTAGCCGGCCGCGTAGCCGCCGGCGAAGATGTGCGAGAAGCTGTTCTGGAACCGGTTCCAGGCGGGCGGGCGGATCAGCGCCACCTCCTCGCGCACCTCGTCGAGGATGCCCTGGATGCCCTTCTCGCGCACCGCCTCGGGCTCGTGGTGGATGCGCATGTCGAACAGGCCGAACTCGATCTGGCGCAGCATCTGCAGCGCGGCGTGGAAGTGCCGGCTCTCGGTGAGCTTGTCGAACAGCGCCTCGGGCATCGGCTCGCCGGTCTCGTAGTGGCGGGCGAACAGGTCCAGCGCCTCGCGCTCCCAGCACCAGTTCTCCATGAACTGGCTGGGCAGTTCCACCGCATCCCACTCCACGCCGTTGATGCCGGACACCTCGGGCCAGTCGATGCGGGTGAGCATGTGCTGCAGGCCGTGGCCGAACTCGTGGAACAGGGTGATCACCTCGTCGTGGGTGAACAGCGCCGGGCGGTCGCCGGCGGGCGGCGCGGAGTTGCAGGTGAGGAACGCCACCGGGTGCTGCAGGCGGCCGTCGGCATGGCGCATGCGGCTGATGCACTCGTCCATCCACGCCCCCCCGCGCTTGTGCGGGCGCGCGTAGAGGTCCAGGTAGAAGCTGCCGCGCAGGCTGCCGTCCGCTTCCAGGATGTCGAAGAAGCGCACCGTCGGGTGCCAGGTGTCCACGCCTTCGCGCTCGCGGATCTCGACCCCGAACAGGCGCGACACCAGGCCGAACAGCCCCTCGATGACCCGGTCCACCGGGAAGTAGGGCTTGAGGTCCTCCTGCGACAGGTCGAACTTGTGCAGGCGCAGCTTTTCGGCGGCATAGGCCAGGTCCCAGGGCTCGATCTCGTCCAGTCCCAGGTGCTCGCGGGCGAAGGCACGCAGCTCCTCGAGCTCGTCCTCGGCGCGCGGTCGCGAACGGCGGGCCAGGTCGCGCAGGAAGTCCATCACCTGCTGCGGCGACTCCGCCATCTTGGTGGCCAGCGAGCGCTCGGCATAGGTCTTGAACCCGAGCAGGCGCGCCGCTTCCTGGCGCAGTTCCAGGATCTCCTCCATCAGCGGGCCGTTGTCCCACTGCCCGGCATGCGGGCCCTGATCCGAGGCCCGGGTGGTGTAGGCCTCGTACACCTCGCGCCGCAGTGCGCGGTCGTCGGCATGGGTGATGACGGCGTAGTAGGAGGGAAACTCCAGGGTGATCATCCACCCCGATTCGTTGCGCGCGCGCGCCGCCTCGCGGGCCTGTTCCAGGGCCGATTCCGGCAGCCCGGCCAGCGGCGCCGGATCGTCGAAGCGCCGGCTCCAGGCATGGGTGGCATCGAGCACGTTCTCCTCGTACTTCGACTTCAGTTCCGAGAGGCGCTGCTGGATTTCCTTGAAGCGGCGCTTGTCCGCCTCCGGCAGATCGACCCCGCTCAGGTGAAAGCCGCGCAGCGCGTCCTCGATGGCCTTCTGCTGTCCCGGTTCGAGATTCGCGAACGAGGCATCGTCGTGCAGGGCCTGATAGGCCGCCTGCAGGCGGGCGTTCTGACCGATGTCGGTATGGTAGTCGGACAGCAGCGGCAGGCAGGCGTTGTAGGCCTCGCGCAGCTCCGGGGTGTTGACCACCGCATTCATGTGCCGGATTGGCGCCCAGGCCCGTTCCAGCCGATCCTCGGCCTCGTCGAGCGGCTGGATCAGCGTCTCCCAGCGCCACGGCCCACCCTGCCGCAGCAGTTCCTCGAGCAGGGCGCGGTTGTCCTCGATCAGGCGCTGGATCGCCGGCAGCGCGTGCTGCGGGCGGATGCGGGAAAAGGGCGGCAGGCCCTCCAGTTCGAGCAGGGGGTTGTCGGCGTCCTGCACCGCGTGTTCGGCTGGTGTATTCATACGGGATAAGCTACCACGCCATGGGGTGCACATGAACCGGCAGCGCGTGGGGTTGTGACCGGCTGCGCGTCGACGCCCGCGCCGCTCAGGGCCCGGTGAGCGGATTCCTCAGGCTCCACAGCACGCCCAGGGCCACCAGCGACAGCAGGAACAGGGCCAGCCCACCAGTAGATTGCAGACGGTAGCGCCGGGTCAGGCGCTCCTCCGGCTCGGTGGAGAGGAGGTACGGATGGCGCCCGTCCCGGGGCCGTCTCAGGACATGATAGGCGCCTTCGCTCTTGCTGCGCTCGGCCCGCTCCAGCAGGACCTGTTCCTGGGCCGCCTTGCGCGCCGCCTCCCATTCCTCCAGGTCGATCCGGCCATCGCCGTTGGCGTCGAACTCGCGCATCTTCTGCGGGTTGCGCTTCCAGTCCGCCAGCAGGGCACGCAGCTCCTGTGACAGGGTCTGCTGCTCGACCGCGGAGTGGGTCTGGAACTCGCCCAGCGCATACAGCGTGTCGCCCTCGTGGATGCGCTCCTCGTACCAGCGCCGGTCGGTGCCGCTCCAGCCGCTGTCGGAGGCGCTGGGAATGACCTCGGCATCGTCCGGATCGATGATACAGCGTCCGGTCTCGTCCTCGATCAGGAACAGGTCGTCGGAGGTGCCGCTGTGGATGGTGCGCCACCGGTCGTGCTGGCCATGCCGCACCCGTTCCTCCAACCGGTAGCGGTACCACAGGCAGGGGATCTGGGTACCGGGCGCCACCGGCACCGGGCCGGGCAGGGCGCGGGCGGTGCCGTGCAGCTCCACCACGCCCTGGGCGGCGGAACGGATCTTCGATCTGGGCACGTCCTCGATCAGCCGCAGGCGCCGCCAGCCGGTCCACAGCAGCACCAGCCCCACTGCCAGGGCCAGCAGCACGGCAGCGAACAGCCAACGGTAATCGGCCAGCGAGAGATTCAGAATGGCTTCCCGCATCCCTGACGCTCGACTGGTGGAATCAGTTGAACAGCGACTTCATGTCCACGTCCTGCTTCTCTTCCTCGCTGAACTCCAGCAGCTCGGCGGGGCGGAAGTTGAACCAGCGGGCGATGATCAGGTCGGGGAACTGCTCGATGCGGATGTTGAGCCGGTTGACGCTCTCGTTGTAGAACTCGCGCCGGTCGGCAATGGCGTTCTCCAGGCTGCTGATGCGCGATTCGAGATGCTGGAAGTTCTCGTTGGCCTTCAGCTCCGGATAGGCCTCGGCCAGCGCGAACAGGTTGCCCAGGCCCACGCGCAGCATGCCCTCGGCCTCGCCGAGCTGTTTCATGTCGCCGGCCTGCTGCGCCTTCTGCACCGCGGCGCGGGCCTGCATCACCTTCTCCAGGGTGTCCTGCTCGTACTTCATGTACTGCTTGCAGACCTCGACCAGCTTGGGCAGCTCGTCGTGGCGCTGCTTGAGCAGCACGTCGATGTTGGACCAGGCCTTGGCGACATTGTGCTTCAGCGCCACCAGATTGTTGTAGATGGCAATGAAGTAGACGACGATGCCGACGGCCACGGCCAGCACGATGTACCCTGCAATCCCCATGGGCAGACTCCTTTGTTTGTCGTTGTGGCGGACAACCTCACCCCGCAGCGCACACCGCGAGCAACTGGCTGCCAAACCGAATGATAGCATCCCTGTCCCTCTTGGGC
>JALWNJ010000247.1 GCA_026995955.1 Gammaproteobacteria bacterium | reverse complement strand
GCGTCGGCCGCACCGGGGACAGGAGCGCGAATCGCACCCCGCACCTCACGGCCGCCTGCAGCTCGGTCGCGCCATGGCAGGAAGCGGAACAGGGCAGGGCCTCGCAGACCGCGTTCGCCAGTTCGGCGGCGCGCAGGTGCCGCCCATCGGCGCCGGCCGCGGCCAGCCACCGGGGATCGCCATAGCCGTGCAGCAGAAAATCGTGCCGGGTCTTGAGCGCGGCCACCCGCTCGAGCAGATCGAGATACGCCGCCCGCGCAAGTCCATGGGCCCGCAGGATCAGCAGGCGCACGCCGCTGGCCAGGGCCTGTTCGAGACGGGCGAGAAAGGCCCCGACATCGGAACCGGGCGGCGGGGTCACCAGGCAGTGATGGGGCAGTTCCAGCGCATCGAGTACCGGCCGGTCGGCCGGCGGGAAGTCGTGCTCGCGCAACGCAGACGGCGGCACCCGGGCAAGCTGCTGGCCCTCGCGCGGTTCGGGCCGGCCGGAAAAGCCCTCGACCTCCCAAACGTCCAGCAGCACATGACGGTCCGCATACTGCCAGGGAACACGGATCAGCGGCTGCATGGGGCCGGGGCGGATGCCCAGCTCCTCCTGCAGCTCGCGCGCCAGGGCCTCGTCCGGCGACTCGCCCGGCTCCAGCTTGCCGCCGGGGAACTCCCACAGCCCGCCCTGGTGCAGATGATCCGGCCTTCGGGTAATGAGGATGCAGCCGTCGGCGTCACGGATGACGCCGGCGGCGACATGCAGGAAATCAGGTGCGGTACTCGGCGTTGATGCGGACATAGTCGTGCGACAGGTCGCAGGTCCAGATGCGCTCGCTGGCCTGGCCGCGGCCCAGCTCGATGCGGATGGTGAACGCCTCGCGGTCCATCACCCGCTGGCCGTCGGCCTCGCGGTACTCCGGCGCTCGCCCGCCGTCGCGCACGATCAGCACCTCGTCGAGCAGGATGCGCACCCGGTCCACCGCCAGATTTTCGATGCCGCTGCGCCCTACCGCGGCCAGGATGCGCCCCCAGTTGGGATCGGAGGCGAACAGCGCGGTCTTGACCAGCGGCGAGTGGGCCACAGTGTAGGCCACCCGCAGCGCCTCGTCGCGATCGGCGGCCTCGACCACCTCCACGGTGACGAACTTGGTGGCGCCTTCGCCGTCGCGCACGATGGCCTGCGCCAGCTCGCGCAGCAGGTCGTTCAGCACCTCGGCGAAACGGGCCTCGTCCTCGGCATCGGTCAGGCCGACGCCGGAGGCGCCGGTGGCGGCCAGCATGCAGGCATCGTTGGTCGAGGTGTCGCCGTCCACGGTGATGCGGTTGAAGCTGCCGTCCACGGCCGCCTGCAGCAGGCCCTGCAGCGGGGCCTGCTCGATGCGCGCATCGGTGGCGACGAAGGCCAGCATGGTGGCCATGTCGGGGCGGATCATGCCAGCACCCTTGGCGATGCCGGTCAGGGTCACCTCGCCCGAGGACAGCGCCACGCGGCGGCTGGCCCCCTTGGGCAGGGTGTCGGTGGTCATGATGGCGCGTGCCGCGCGCAGCCAGCCATCGGCTGACAGACCGGCACAGAGTTCGGGCACCGCGCGTTCGAAGGCCGCCACATCAAGCGGCTCGCCGATGACCCCGGTGGAGAACGGCAACACCGCCTCGGCGGCCAGTCCGGCCTTGTCGGCCACCAGGGCACAGCAGCGACGGGCATCCGAAAGCCCCTGCTCGCCGGTGCCGGCGTTTGCGTTGCCGGAATTGATGAGCCAGAAGCGCGGCGCGCCCTGCCCGAGGTGCTCGCGCGCCACCAGCACCGGGGCAGCGCAAAAGGCATTGCGCGTGAAGACACCGGCCATGCGGGTGCCGGCATCGAAGGCCATCAGTACCAGGTCGTCGCGCCCCTGGTAGCGGATGCCCGCGGCGGTGCTGGCCAGACGCACCCCGGGCACGGGGGCCAGCTTCTCCGGTTCACGCAGGCCGACGGCCATCAGCTCAGCTTGCCGTGGCAGTGCTTGAACTTCTTGCCCGAGCCGCACCAGCAGGGTTCGTTGCGGCCGATCTTGCGGCCCTCGCGGCGATAGGGCTGGGTGGCGGCCTCGCCCTCCGGCAGCGGCGCCTCCTCGCCCAGCGCACTCTCGGCCTCGGCATGCTGGAACTGCATCGGCGGCTGCACCGCCATCTGCGCCTCAAGCTGCTGCACGGCCTCCTCGTCACGGACCTGGATGCGCATCAGCACCGAGGCCACATCGTGCTTGATGCGCTCCAGCATCTGCTCGAACATCTCGAAGGCCTCGCGCTTGTACTCCTGCTTGGGGTTCTTCTGCGCAAAGCCGCGCAGGCCGATGCCGCGGCGCAGGTAGTCCATCTCCGCCAGGTGCTCTTTCCAGTGGGTGTCGAGCACCTGCAGCAGAATGTCCTTTTCGATGTGGCGCATCAGCTCGGGCGTCAGCTCCGCCTCGCGCTCGGCATAGCGCCGGTCGGCGGCCTCGATGATGCGCTCGCGCAGCGCCTCCTCGTCGAGTTCCGGCTCCGACTCGAGCCAGCCCTTGAGGTCGAGCTGCAGGCCGAACTCGGACTCCAGCTCGCGGGCCAGGCCCTCGATGTCCCACTGCTCGTCCAGGCTGCCGGGCGGGATGAACTGCGAGATCACCGCGTCGATGACATCGTGGCGGATGCTGGTGACCATTTCGCTGACGTCGTCCGCCTCCAGCAGCTCGCGGCGCTGCTCGTAGATGACCTTGCGCTGGTCGTTGGCGACATCGTCGTATTCGAGCAGGTTCTTGCGGATGTCGAAGTTGTGCGCCTCGACCTTGCGCTGGGCGTTCTCGATGGCGCGCGTCACCATGCTGTTCTCGATGGCCTCGCCCTTCTGCATGCCCAGCTTCTGCATCATGCCCTTAAAGCGGTCGGAGGCGAAGATGCGCATCAGGTTGTCTTCCAGCGACAGGTAGAAGCGCGACGAACCCGGGTCGCCCTGGCGGCCGGCGCGACCACGCAGCTGGTTGTCGATGCGCCGCGACTCGTGGCGCTCGGTACCGATGATGTGCAGGCCGCCGGCGGCCACCACCTCGTCGTGACGCTTCTGCCACTCGGCCTTGACGCGCTCGACCTCGGCCGGATCCGGATTCTCGCCCAGCGCTTCCAGCTCGGCCTTGAGGCTGCCGCCGAGCACGATGTCGGTACCGCGACCGGCCATGTTGGTGGCGATGGTCACCGCGCCGGGACGGCCGGCCTGGGCGATGATGTGTGCCTCGCGCTCGTGCTGCTTGGCGTTCAGCACCTCGTGCCGGATGCCCTGCTTCTTCAGCAGCTTCGACAGGTATTCCGAGACCTCGATGGAAGCCGTGCCCACCAGCACCGGACGCCGGTTCTCGACGCAGAACTTGATGTCCTCGATGATGGCGTCGAACTTCTCCTCCGCCGTCAGGTAGATGAGGTCGTTCATGTCGTCGCGGATCATGGGCCGGTGGGTAGGGATGACCACCACATCCAGGCCGTAGATCTGCTGGAATTCGTAGGCCTCGGTGTCGGCCGTGCCGGTCATGCCGGCCAGCTTGTCGTAGAGGCGGAAGTAGTTCTGGAAGGTGATCGAC
>JALWNJ010000246.1 GCA_026995955.1 Gammaproteobacteria bacterium | reverse complement strand
CGCGGAGCCCGGCACGGAGGCGGGTGCCGGCAGCGACGAGATCACCGACGAGGAGTTCGAGGCCCTGCTCGACCAGTTGCACGGCAAGGGCCAGTTCAAGCCCGAGGCGGTCAAGCCCGGCGATGCGTCGTCAGGCGCCGGGGCTGGCGGCGCCAGCGAGGCCGCAGGCGATGGGAGCGGCAGCGACGAGATTACTGACGAGGAGTTCGAGGCCCTGCTCGACCAGTTGCACGGCAAGGGCCAGTTCAAGCCCGAAGTGGTCAAGTCGGGCGATGCCGGCAAGGCGGCCGAGACGCAGCAGCCTGCGTCCAAACCCGAGCCAGAGCCCAAGGCAAAGCCCGAGTCCAAGCCCAAGCCTGAACCAAAGCCGAAGCCGGCTTCCAAAAAACCCGATGCCGGTGCCGGCAAGGGAGCCGCGGCCCACAAGGCACCGGCCGAGACCACGGTGCGGGTGGATACCCGCCGGCTCGACGACATCATGAACCTGGTTGGCGAGCTGGTGCTGGTGCGCAACCGTCTGGCCACGCTGCGTGCCTCCATGCACGACGAGCAGATCAGCAAGGCCATCGGCAATCTCGATCTGGTGACCTCGGATCTGCAGGATGCGGTGATGAAGACCCGCATGCAGCCGATCAAGAAGGTCTTCGGCCGCTTCCCGCGCGTGGTGCGCGACCTGTCGCGCAGCCTCAACAAGGAGGTACGGCTCGAATTGCGTGGCGAGGACACCGATCTGGACAAGAACCTGGTCGAGGCCCTGGCCGATCCGCTGGTGCACCTGGTGCGCAACGCCGTCGACCACGGCATCGAGCCGCCCGACGAGCGCGAGAAGGCCGGCAAGCCGCGCGAGGGCCATGTCATCCTCGCCGCCGCCCAGGAAGGGGACCACATCCTGCTCACCATCCAGGACGACGGCAAGGGCATGGACCCGGAGGTGCTGCGCAAAAAGGCGGTGGAAAAGGGGCTGATGGACGAGGAGGCAGCCCGCCGCCTGTCCGACAAGGACGCCTACAACCTGATCTTCATGCCCGGCTTCTCCACCAAGACCGAGATCTCCGATGTCTCCGGGCGAGGCGTAGGCATGGACGTGGTCAAGACCAGCATTGCCCAGCTCAACGGCACGGTAGAGATCGACTCCGAGCTGGGCAAGGGTTCGATCATCAGCATCAAGGTGCCGCTGACGCTGGCCATCATGCCGACCCTGATGATCATCGTTGGCGATCAGCGCTTCGCGGTGCCGCTCACCAGCGTCAACGAGATCTTCGATCTCGACCTGTCGCGGACCAACACCGTGGACGACCAGGAGGTCATCGTGGTGCGCGAGAAGGCGCTGCCGCTCTTTTACCTGCGCCACTGGCTGGTACGCGGCGCCGATCCGAACGAGCGCGTGGAGCAGGGACATGTGGTGGTCGCCACCGTCGGCAACCAGCAGGTGGGCCTGGTGGTGGACGGCCTGGTGGGGCAGGAGGAGGTGGTGATCAAGCCGCTCGGTGCCGGGCTGCGCGGTCTGCCCGGTTTCTCCGGCGCCACCATCACCGGCGACGGCGGCATCGCCCTGATCCTGGATCTGCCCAGTCTCATCAAGGCGCACGCCTGAGGCGCGCGTCGTCAACCTGCCCAAGGAGAAAAGATGGCTGTCCGTGTACTGGTAGTGGACGATTCCGGTTTCTTCCGCCGCCGCATCGAGGAGATCCTCAACAGCGATCCCGGCATCGAGGTCGTCGGCACCGCCGCCGACGGGCGCGAGGCCATCCTCAAGGCCGGCGAGCTGAAGCCCGATGTCATCACCATGGACATCGAGATGCCGGTGATGGACGGCATCACCGCCACGCGCCGCATCATGGCGCTGCACCGCATCCCCATCGTCATGTTTTCCTCGCTGACCCATGAGGGCGCCAAGGCCACACTGGATGCGCTGGAGGCCGGGGCGGTGGACTTTCTGCCCAAGAAGTTCGAGGACATCTCGCAGAACCGCGACGAGGCCCGCCGCGTGCTGTGCGACAAGATCCGTGCCGCGGCCCGCAGTCGCGCCATGCCCGCAAGCCGGCCGCGCCCCGCGGCGACGGCGGGCAGCAGCGCTCGCCCTGCGTCAGCGTCCACGCGACCGGCCACGGCCCCGCGGCCCGTCGCCTCCGGCGCGGCGACGCCGTCGGCCGGGACGGCGCAGCCGGCACCCGGCAAGGCTCCCCAGCGGGTGCGCGTGGATCTGGTCGCCATCGGCACCTCCACCGGTGGGCCGGTGGCGCTGCAGAAGGTGCTCACCGCGCTGCCGGCAAGCTACCCCCATCCCATTGTCATGATCCAGCACATGCCGGCCAGCTTTACCCCGGCCTTTGCCCAGCGGCTCGACCAGCTGTGCCAGATCGAGGTGCGCGAGGCAAAGGACGGCGACAGCCTGCGTCCGGGACTCGCCCTGCTGGCTCCCGGCGGAAAGCAGATGCTGGTGGAGAAGGGCAAGGTGCGGGTGGTCGAAAGCGAGCCGGGCCAGCACTACAAGCCCTGTGTCGATCTCTCTTTCGAATCGGTGGCAAAGTCATATCCCGGTCGGGCGCTCGGCATCATCCTCACCGGCATGGGCGCGGATGGCCGCGAGGGCTGCCGCGCCATGAAGGCCACCGGCTGCCCGATCTGGTCGCAGGACGAGGCGACCAGCGTGGTCTACGGCATGCCGGCGGCGGTGGCGGAGGCGGGCCTGTCCGATGCCGTGCTGCCGCTGGACCGGATCGGCCCCGAATTGGTGGCCAGGACCTGACGCCGGGGCCATGAAGATCGATCCCTTGAGCCTGCTCGGCATCCTCATCGGCCTCGCCGCCATTCTGGGGGGCAATCTGCTCGAGGGTGGCCATGTGGGCTCGCTGATGCAGCTCACGGCCTTCCTCATCGTCGGCGGGGGCACGCTGGGGGCCGTGGTCCTGCAGTCGCCGCAGGAAGACTTCCTGCGCGCGGTGCGCATGCTGGTGTGGATCGTGCTGCCGCCGCGCATCGATCAGGCCGGCGCGGTGGAAAAGATCATCGAGTGGAGCCGCATCGCCCGCAAGGAGGGGCTGCTGGGGCTGGAGACGGTCGCCGAGGAGGAGACCGACGACTTTACCCGCAAGGGGCTGGAGCTGCTCATCGACGGCAGCGAGCCGGAGACCATCCGCAGCGTGATGGAGGTGGAGATCACGACCCGCGAGGAGGCCGATCTGGCCGGTGCCCGTGTGTACGAGGCCGCCGGCGGCTACGCTCCCACCATCGGCATCCTCGGCGCGGTGATGGGCCTGATCCATGTCATGGAGAACCTCTCCGACCCGAGCAAGCTCGGCCCCGGCATCGCCGTGGCCTTCGTTGCCACCATCTACGGCGTCGGCGGTGCCAACCTGTTTCTGCTCCCGATCGCGGCTAAACTCAAGAGCATCGTCCGCCGTCGGGTCAGCCACTACGAAATGATCCTCGACGGCCTCGTCTCCATTGCCGATGGCGAGAACCCGCGCAGCATCGAGAGCAAGCTGCTGGGCTACCTGCCCTGAGGAGGCCCCATGGCGCGCAGGAAACGACAGGAAGAACATCCCAATCACGAGCGCTGGCTGGTCTCGTATGCCGACTTCATCAC
>JALWNJ010000245.1 GCA_026995955.1 Gammaproteobacteria bacterium | reverse complement strand
TGGCCGTCTGCCGCCCGCGGCGCAGTTCGGAGGCGTCCACCACATCGTCGTGCAGCAGGGTGGCGGTGTGGATGAACTCGATGATCGCCGCCAGCAGGTGACGCCGGTCGCCATCGTATCCGCAGGCCCCCGAGGCGAGCAGCACCAGCACCGGACGCAGCCGCTTGCCGCCGCTGCTGACGATGTAGTGGCCGAGCCGGTTGACCAGCACCACCTCGGAGCGCAGCCGCTCCAGGATCAGGCGGTTGACCGCCTGCATGTCGTCGGCGATGAGGTCGAGCACGGGCTGCAGGGCGGCCTGGGGGCTTTCGTTCATGCGGATTCCTGCACGGGAAAGCCGCGATGTTAGGCAGCCCGTGCGGGCAGCGTCAAGCCAGCTCGTGGAGATTGAACCTTTGGTCAGAGCGGTTCGACAGACGGCCGAACGATGGGCATGCGCCCGGTTTTCGACCAAGGAGGTGAATCATGAACAAGCTGACGCAATCCCTTATGGCCGGCCTGATGGGCGGCTCTCTGGCCGCCTGTGGTGGCGGTGGCGGTGGTTCTGGCTCTGGGTCCGGCTCGACCGGAGCAACATTTCCGGCGCTTTCTCTTGATACGTCCTTTGGCGGTTCCGGCACCGGATGGGTGTTGACCCAGCCGAGCACGAATCCTGCCAGTACGCTCTCCGACCTCACCATGTTCGAGGTTCGGGATGCCGTAAGGGACCCGGCCAGTGGCAAGTTTCTCGTGACAGGAAGGATTTACGATAGGGTCAATGCACGGTATCGGATGGGTGTTTGGCGGCTCAACGCCGATGGCACACTGGATACGGGCTTTGGTGTGGACTTTGATGGCGACGGCGCCACAGATGGTTTTTACATCGGCGGGGCTGGCGCCCCCAATTGGGGGAATGCTATCTCACTGGATAGCAGTGGCAATATCCTCGTTGCCGGGCGTTTCGAAGGTTCCACCAATACCCAAGCGGCGGTATGGCGTCTGAAGCCGGATGGCACTGAGGACCCTTCATTCAAGAACTTACTTTTGGGTGGACAGCCGGTAGTCATAGATGATCCGGATACGGATGGTGATGGTAGCGCGGAGGGTGCAGCGGAGGCCTTCGATGTGAAAGCGCTATTTGATGGTAGGGTGGCCCTCGTAGGAACTGGCAGGGATACGGACAACGACAATACGATGGTCATATGGGTTGTTGGTGAGACAACCATCACGATTGGAGGAATCAGTGTAAGCGGTTGGGTTCCGGATACGGCCTTTTTCGGGGACGGCGCCTACGAATATCGTTTTCCTGGTGCTGGCCGGGGGGCAAATGGATATGCTCTCGATGTTACCGTATCGGGCTATATATTTGCCGTTGGCTCAGCGGATTCGGATGCTAGTGGAGGGCTGAACCGCGATGTTGGTGTCTGGTGCGTTAATGCCAATGGCACCAGATGCAATGATTTTACTGGGCCTGGGAGTGGGGAAGCCTTCTTCGTTCATGATGTTGCAGGCGGAAATGGGGCTGACGAGGCCTTCGCGCTGTTCCATAACCGGTCAAATGGAGACCTGTATGTGGCTGGCAGAAGCTATGCAGGGGCATTGCGAGGGGACGATGCCTTTGTGATGAAGTTGACAAGGACCGGGACTTTGACTTGGTCCCTTGATAATAGTTTCGGTAATGACAAGGATGGGGATGGTGTCCCGGATGGCATGGTGCATTTCGGCTCTGATATCGCAGCCTGGTATGAGGCAGGCCGTGCACTGGATCTTGAACCCACGACAGGAAAGATTGCAGTGGTAGGCGAACGCGCCTTGATTCCGGCTACACCGATGTTGTGGCTCATCTCTTCGACGGGGAGCCTGGAATCCGAGACCATCTTCGATCCAGCGGGGTTGACGCCCAATGGTCTGTTGGGGGCGCTGAACGGCTTCTCGGCTGTTTCCTTTACTGCCGGCGGGACGGAGGTGACGGTACTTGGTACCTTTGTTCCTGATGTCCCACCGAACCCCGGAGTTCTGGCGGCGCAGTACCTGATGCGTTGAATCCGTAGCAATGGCGGGATTCTGCCGGTTGACGCGCGCAGCGCGGGCCGGTAGAATCCCGCCTCTTTTCTGAACGACCCATTTCCGGAGCAGGAAACATGTACGCGGTAATCGCCACGGGTGGTAAGCAGTATCGTGTTGCCGAGGGGGACACCCTGCGCATCGAGAAGCTCGATGCCGAGGAAGGCAGCACCGTTGAGTTCGACACCGTTCTGATGGTGGGCGAAGGCGAGGATGTGAAGATCGGCACGCCGGTGGTCGAGGGTGCCCGGGTCAGTGCGACCGTCAAGGCGCATGGCCGCGGCAAGAAGATCGAGATCATCAAGTTCCGTCGCCGCAAGCACCATCGCAAGCAGATGGGACACCGTCAGGACTACACCGAGGTCCAGATCACTGGCATCAGCGCCTGATCGGACCACTGGAGGCAAGCAGAGATGGCACACAAGAAGGCAGCAGGCAGCTCGCGCAACGGCCGCGACTCCATTTCCAAGCGTTTGGGCGTGAAGCGTTTCGGCGGCGAGATCGTGCGCGCCGGCAACATCCTGGTCCGCCAGCGCGGCACCCGCTTCCATCCCGGCACCAATGTCGGCATCGGCAAGGACCACACCCTGTTCGCGCTGACCGACGGCAAGGTGGTGTTCGAGACCAGGGGGCCGAAGAAGCGCAAGCACATCAGCGTCGTGCCCGCCGAGTAAGCCGGCCGGCACCGTCCCGATACCGGAAGAGCCCCGCTGGTCGGGGCTTTTCCCGTTTTCGGGCTCGTGACATAGTGCACCTATGAAATTCGTCGACGAGGCAATCATCAAGGTCAAGGCGGGCGATGGCGGCAACGGCATCGTCAGCTTCCGGCGCGAGAAGTACATCCCCAAGGGCGGCCCGGACGGCGGCGACGGCGGGGATGGCGGCTCGGTGTACCTGGAGGCGGACCGCGGCCTCAATACGCTGGTGGACTTCCGCACCAGCCGCTACTTCGAGGCCGAGCGCGGCGAGAACGGCCGCGGCCGCAACCAGACCGGGCGCAGCGGCGAGGATCTGGTGATCCCGGTGCCGGTGGGCACCGAGGTGTACGACGAGGAGACCGGCGAGCTGATCGGCGACCTGACCGAGCCCGGCCAGCGCCTCAAGGTGGCGCAGGGCGGCTTCCATGGCCTGGGCAACACCCGCTTCAAGAGTTCGGTCAACCGGGCGCCGCGCCAGTGCACGCAGGGCACGCCGGGCGAGGCGCGCACCCTGCGCCTGGAGCTGAAGCTGCTGGCCGATGTCGGCCTGCTCGGCCTGCCCAACGCCGGCAAGTCCACCTTCATCTCGGCCGTGTCCTCGGCACGGCCCAAGGTGGCCGACTATCCCTTCACCACGCTGCACCCCAATCTCGGGGTGGTGCGGGTGGACCCCACGCGCAGCTTTGTGGTGGCCGACATCCCCGGCGTGATCGAGGGCGCGGCCGAAGGGGCGGGGCTGGGCATCCAGTTCCTCAAGCACCTGTCGCGCACCCGGCTGCTGCTGCATCTGGTAGACATCGCGCCGGCCGACGGCTCCGACCCGGCCGAGGCGGTGCGCACCATCGAGCGCGAGCTG
>JALWNJ010000244.1 GCA_026995955.1 Gammaproteobacteria bacterium | reverse complement strand
AAGGGATAGCTCCGTCCGCTCCGGTCTCGGCTCGGCATGACCACGCCGGCAAGGGTATGCGAGTCCTCGCTGCCGACATGCAGGAAACCCAGCGTGCGCAGTCCGGAAAGGCGGCTCGACCACTGCTCGCCGTGATTGCGGATCATCAGGGCCACGCCGTCCTGCACCCAATTCTCGAACGACTTGATCTCGCGTCCGCTCACATTGTGGCGAATGAAGTCGGCATGCGTCGGCAGCTTGCCGAACCAGGCCACTTCCTGAGCCGGTGTCTCCGTTCGATTCTGCGGGGGATCGCGCCGGCGATCGTTTCCGAATCCGAACCACATGTTCAGTCCCTCATCGCCATCTGTTCGCGCCCATCCGCGTCGTTGCGGCGCGCCACCAGCCGCTGAGGCAGATCCAGCCCGGTCAGCAGGCCCGGTTGCAGCAGGCTGTGGCGGCGGTCTGCCCTGAGCCGGAAGGCAACCTTGACCGGTTGGCCGTTCATGGCCGTGAGCTGCCATTCGCTCAGGTATTCGTTGCCATGCAGCTTGCGCTGACGGGCCGCCTGCAACAGGTGGAACAGCCCCCAGGGTCCGTCCTCGCTGAGTTCGGCGGTGTAGTTGCTGCGACTGGAGACGGCGGCCACCCGGGCCCCGACATCACCGCCATTGCCGGGCCACTGGAACGACTTCCATTCCTGCGGTCCGTTGCGGTAGCGATAGGTCTGGCCATTCGTCTCAAGCAGGGTCTCGCTCATGCCGCTGCTGGGAATCGGATACACAGCGAAGCGCAGCTGTGGCATGTCGCCATTTCTGCGGAACATGGCCTCGGTGATGCGCTGGGCACGATTGAGCGCCGCCACCAGCTGGCGGCTGAAGCCCGGCTCCACATCCAGCCAGCGCCGCTGGCGCCAGACATGGCGGCGCTTGACGAGATAGGCCGACAGGTGGTTCTCGACGAAGCTCCACAGGGTGCCGTCGCCGGGGCGGAAGAACTCGGCGACATCGCTGATCGCGGCATCGGAACCATTGCGGGCGAAGGGGAAGCGGCCCCGGATGCGATCGTCGTATTCCTCCATCACCATCATTTGCCACTTGCGTTCGACCTCCTGCATGGCGGTGTCGAGCACGGCACGCCAGGACTGGCGAATGCCGGAGAGGAACAGCGGCTCGATGGCATGACGGGTCTCCATGCCGGTGCCATTGAGCAGGCTGGTGGTGCTGATCCAGCTCTTGTACAGCTCGCTGTCGCCGCCGTTGTTCCCAAGCAGGTTGGAGGCGTACAGCTCGGCATCGCGCAGCGGCTCGCTGGATGCGCGCAGCTGCTCCAGCTCGCCCTGCACCGAGGCCAGCGACAGCAGATACTGGTTGATCAGGTCGCTGACGCGCCGCTGTTCGGCAGGCGCGGCGAAGCGGCGCAGGTCGGCGAACAGCTGCTCGGTCTCGGGCACGCGCCTGAGGGCGGCCAGGCTGACCTCGGCACGCTGCCATTCGCCGTCCTTCTGCTCCCAGGGCACCTCGCGCAGATCGATGTTCTGCAGCACGAAAGCAAACAGGCGGGCAATCGGACCCTCCTGGCTGGCCAGGAGCTGGACCTTGTCGGCGGCATTGCCGATGCTGTCGAAGGGACGCACGGTGATGCGGCCCAGGAACTCGAACCAGGCCTTCTGGTAATCGGCAAAGTAGAGCGCGCGCATCTGCTTTTCCAGCCGCTGCGCCAGTTCGCTGTTGCCGGCCGCGGCGGATTTCGCCTCCCCGTCGTCCGATTTCCCGCCACCTTCGTCCAGTGCCAGATCGACGGCGGCCTGGGTGCCCAGCACCCAGTCGCCGCGACTGGCGGTGTGGGCGGCCATACGGATCTCGCGCGAGGCGAACTCCTCCCAGCCCTTGCGCGTGTAGAGCACCGGGATGCTGGCCTCGGAGGTGAGATAGC
This sequence comes from Gammaproteobacteria bacterium, assembly GCA_026995955.1. Taxonomy (GTDB): domain Bacteria; phylum Pseudomonadota; class Gammaproteobacteria; order J044; family J044; genus J044. The sequence goes on along the minus strand of JALWNJ010000244.1, from coordinate 12,485 downwards.
TGATGCCGCGCGCGCGCACCAGATGGCGCAGCTTGGCGCGCTTGAGCAGCAGCCGGCCCTTGTTGCGGATCTGGGCGTAGAGCACCTCGGGGTTGGGCGGCGTGCGCAGATGGTTGCGGGCCTGCTCCACCAGCTCGTCCTGCGCCTTCCAGTGCGCGGTGTGCAGCGGATCGTCTTCCGCCCGCCGCATGTTCTTCAGGTACAGCCGGACGGCGCCGGCCAGCTTGTCGCGCACGCCCTCCTCGGGGATCACTGCCACCAGCTCCGGATACCAGCTGGCGAGGAACACCGACGCATCGGGGTCACGCTCGAGGAACTGCGGCTGCGCCAGCTGCAGGTAGGCCTTGAGCGTCTGATAGTAGTCGCTGCGCAGCTCGGCATACTCGTCCTCGCGGCGCACCTTGTCCCAGCGCAGGCCATACTGGGCCAGGCGGGCCTCCATGGCGCGCGCCACCGGCCCCAGGAAGACGCGCTCCATGACGCGGTTGATCATCTGCTCCAGCGCTTCGCGCTGGGGGGCGCCGGCATACAGCCCCAGATCGACGAACCAGCTGCGTTCACGCTGCAGGGTATCGAGCCGGTCGTAGCGCGCCCAGGCCTCGGCCAGCGCCGCCAGCAGGTCCGGTGTCACCTCGCCGCCGCTGCGGCGCATCTCCTTGGCCAGGCGCTCGGCGGCCTCCTCGCCCTGCGACAGCAGCAGGCCGTTGGCGCTGTAGCTGGTGGTGAAGAAGATCAGGGCACCAACCAGCAGCAGGCTGCCGACCACGGCACTTGCGCCCTTCACCCACAGGGTGAGGCGATGCAGCTGCTGGTTCATCTGCACGCTGCGCGGCGCCTTCAGCAGCACATCCTGGATGAAGCCCTTGATGAAGTAGCTCTTCTTGCGGTCGGGCTCCATCTCGCCCGGCTCCGGCTGGGCATGACCGAAGGCATTGCGCAGGTTGCCGACGATGCGCGCCAGCGGCAGTCCCTCCTGCGTACCACTGCTGAAGTACACACCCTGGAACACCGGGGCCTCCTGGTAGGGATTCTCCTTGACCAGCAGGTTGAGGAACTCCATCAGCCGTTCGCTGGCGGCGCGGAACTGGGCCGGGAACTCGAAGATCTCGTTGCGGATGGCGTGCTTGCGCTGGATGCCCATCTTGCGCAGTCGCAGGTCGCACAGACGCTGGTAGATGCGCGCCAGCCCCTGCTCGATGCGCTCCGACAGCTTGCCGGCATCGCGCTCGCCGTCGAGCCAGATGCCGAGCAGCTGCTCGCGCTCGCGTTCGCTCATGTCGCCGAAATAGGCCTCGAAGCCCTTGACGAGATCGCACTTGGTGAACACCAGATAGACCGGGATGAGATAGCCCAGCTCGCGGATCAGCTCATCGATGCGCTCGCGGATGACCTTGACATGCCATTCCAGCCGTTCGTCGTCGGCCAGCAGGATGTCCTCCATGCTGACGGCCACCATGACGCCGTTGACCGGCAGCCGGCGACGGTATTTCTTCAGCAGGCCGAGGAACCCCATCCATTCGTCGCGGTCGTCTTCCTCGGTGGTGTAGCGCCCGGCGGTGTCGAGGAACACCGCCTCGTCGGCGAACCACCAGTCGCAGTTCCGGGTGCCGCCGAAGCCGCGCACCTCGATGTCCTGCGCCTGGTTGCCGGGGAAGTGCAGGCCGGAATTGCGCAGGAAAGTGCTCTTGCCCGCCGCCGAGGGGCCGATGACCAGGTACCAGGGCAGGGCATAGAGCGCGGCGCTGCCGCGATGACGCAGACCAAGCCCGGAAGACTTGAGCGAAGCCACGGCCTCTTCCATCTTTTCGCGCAGGGCCTCGAGCTCGGCCTCGTCAACACCGCCGGCGGCCGCATCGGCCTCCAGCGCCTGCTGCAGGTTGCGACCGCGACGGCGTGCCAGCCACCAGCCGATGGCCACATACAGGCCTGCCAGCAACAGCAGCACGCCGATGACCGCCAGGCGCCACAGCGGCGACTTGAGGCCCACCAGATGGCCGCCGAACCAGACCAGGCCGATGACCACCACCAGCGCCACGGCCAGGCTGCCGCCGCGGCTCAGCAGGAAACGACTCAGCAACTGCAGCAGACGACTCATGGCCGCACCTCCTCTCGTGCCACCGGCAGCGACTCGGTCAGTGCCGCGATCTGCTCGGCCGAATTGCCGGCCCGGTGTGCCAGCGCAGCCTGGAAGCCGAGCCAGGCAAGGATGGCCAGCGAGGCGGTGACGGTGGGAATGACCCACAGCGGCACCTGCTGGCGCACCTGCTGCAGCATGCCCTCAGCCGGCGCCGCCTCGGGCGTGAGGCGCGGCTCCAGATTGCGCTGGTAGTTGTCGATCTGGGCCTGCAGGTCCACCTGCAGGGCCATCAGCTGTTCCAGCCCGCGCAGGCGGTACATGCCCTCGAAGCCGAGCTGCAGGCAGACGAAGTACACCTCGAGCACGTCCTTCGCCTGTTCGCCGCGCTGGCGCAGCTCGGCCAGGCGCTCGTAGAACTTCTCGCCGGCGAGGTGATCGCCGAAGAAGGTCACCTGCAGCGGTTCGGCCATCCACTCCAGCCGCCCCGGCCATTCCGAGGACATCACTGCCTCGTCGATGTAGGCCACCACGGCATACTTGGCATCGCGGATGTCCTGGGCACTGATGCGCGCCTCGAAACCGAGCCTTTCCATTTCGTCACAGGCGCGCATGACACGCTCCCGGAAATCCTCGCCCAGGCTGGCCCCGCGGTCGCCACGCTTGAGTTCCGCAGCCAGCGCGAACAGTCCCTGGGTACATTCCAGCAATGGATTGACGGCGTTTTCCCCGGCCATGCGTCGGTGCTCCCTATTCCTTGACACTCAGCAGTTCGATCTCCAGCGCGGAGAACTCCCGGCCCACATGGATGCCCAGCGACTGGTCCTCGACGATCTGCTCCCAGGAGGGACCGCTGGGCTCGATGCGGAAGTATTCGTAGCCGCTGCGTACCGGCAGGGCAGCGGGCGGATTCTGCACATGCAGCAGCCGCGCGCCGGGCACCGCCGACATCACCATCACCTCGATCTGCTCGCGCGAGCCGACCTTGACCCGGGACTCGAAGTCGCGCACCCAGCCCGGCTCCAGCCCGTGACCCTTGACGGCCAGGTACAGGGTGTCGGCCAGGTGCATGGGATCGAGGTGCTGCATCGACAGCAGGGCACTGGATTCGCGCACCAGCTCCAGCGGCTTGAGCGCCTCGGGCGCCGCGGTGTGCAGCAGGGCCGACAGGGCCTGCTCCAGCGCCCTGAACACCGGGCCGGGACGATCGTGATCGTAGGGCGGCAACTCGCCGACGCCGGCCCCGGCATCGAACGGCGCCAGTGCGGCGATGGTGCGCGCCAGCAGCAGGTACAGCGACTCGGGATGCATCACGCCATGCGTGCGGGCATGGCGCAGCGCCGGCAAGGCGCTGCCCAGGGCCTGGATCAGCAGGAAGCTGGTCAGCTCGCCGGGGCCGAAGCGCAGGGTGCCGCTGGCGAGCTGCTCGCGGGCGCGGTCGAGACTGCGCAGCCGCGCCTGGACCATGTCGATGACGCGGTCGAGCAGGGCCAGCATGGCGGGCGAGGCGCGCAGCCGCAGCAGCGGCGGCACGAATTCGGGATCGAGCGCATAGCCGCCGTCGCCCTGGCGCTGCAACCGGCACAGCGGCAGCATGCTGAACTGGTCGCTGATGCCGCCCTCGGGCAGCAGCATCAGGCGCGGCCGGCCAAACACCAGCTCCTGCTCCCGCGCCGGATCGCAGTGATCGGCCACTGTACGGAACTCCGCCTCCCAGGCATGCAGCACGCCATTGCCGGGATAGCCGGGCAGCCCCTGCACGGCATTGTTGGCCGGCATCGCCAGGCGCACCTCGACTTCGGGCTGGTCGAGCTCGTCCAGAGCCAGCATCAGCGGACCGTGCCGGCCACTGTCGTAGTCGAGCAGGCGCCCGTCGGGGAGCACCGCCTGGCAGCGATTGACGCGCAACTGGCCAGCGGCCAGGGCCGCCTCGTCGAGTTCAAGATCGAGCCAGCCTCGGGAAAACGGGCGCACGCTGCGCATGCGGAAATGGCCCGCCTCCTGCAGCAGCTCGTCCCATGCCTGGAAGTGCTGCTGGCTCAGCAGCTGTCCCTCGGACCAGACCAGTCGTTGCATTTCGGTTCCTCCCTGAATCCGGCCGTCGGGATCAGCCTTCGTAGATGTCGATCTTGTTGCCCTGCAGGCGCACGTCGATGGTGGTCGACAGCTTGCGCCCGACATAGCTGGTGGACAGCTTGCGGTAGTCCTTCCAGTTGCGATCGATGGGCGAACGGAACACCGCCATCACGCCCACCCAGGCCGCGCGCGGGTGCCGCTTGATGGTAACCGTCTTCTGCGAGGCCGGGTCGATGACCACTTCCTGGTGCACCAGCAGCTGGTCGCCGAGCACGCCGAGGTCGTTGCGCCACAGGTCCTTGAACGAGGCCTGTTCGAAGGCGGTGATGTCGGACAGCTGGTAGATGCGCACCACCACCGGCAGCGGGCGGTTCTCCTGGTCCATGTTGATGTTGGCCGAGGAGGACAGATCCACCTTGAGCTGCGGGCCGCTGCAGGCGGCGAGCAGCAACAGGGCAACGGCGAGCAGCGCGGGCTGCAATGACCGGGACAAGAGGTATTTCATGACTTGAGCGCTCCTTCCTTCTCTCTGGCTCGGACATAGGCAGGCACGAAGCCGGAGGCGACCATGCGCTCGTAGCGCAGCAGGTCGTTCTCGCGCAGCTCGGCCCAGTGGTTGCGATAGCCCTGCCAGGCACGCAGTTCGCGCAGTACCGGCAACGGCCCGCCGGTGACGAACTGACCCGGATCGAGGGCATCGATGGCCTGACCGGAGACCTGCTCCAGCGCGGCCATCAGCGCCAGCTGGTGACCACCGAGATCGGCAAACAGGTCGTCCAGCCGCGCCAGATCCTCGCCCTGGCCGCGCAGCAGGCGACGCAGGACCTCGCGGGTGGGTGCGTTCTCGAACAGATCGTGGGTACGGGGGAAGACTCGGGCCGGCGCCAGGCCCATTTCGTCGGCGAACTGGCGCTGGCCTTCCACCAGGGCGGCCAGCCCCTCCAGCACGCGGCTGCCGGCGCCACGGCGACGGCTGGTGCCCCGTGCGTGACCCGCGTGCTGGGGGGAAGATTCCGGCAGTGACCTGTCCGTGGCGGCTTGTTCCATGATGGCGGCTGTCCGTCCCTGTGTGGTGTGTTGCAATGCCCCCGATGGGCGACACGGCGCATGGTAATGCACCGGGGAGCGCGACGCAACCCCTTGATTGTATTTAATAAATCAAGAAATCAATTGAATACGAAGCTGTGTGCGCTACTGGAAACGGTAGAACAGTGCCGCCGACAGCTCGCTGCCGCTGTAGTCGGGCCCCTTGTCCCTGGGCTGCGCCCGATAGGCGCGCGCCAGCAGATCCAGCGACAGGCTGCGGCTGAAGGCATGGTTGTAGCCGAGGCCGACGATGAGGGTGTCGGCATCGATGCGGTAGGCCCACCAGCCGGGGCGGAAGGCATCGTCGGCCACCCAGGCGGTGTAGTCGATCCTGTTGCCGTAGCCGCCACGGTAATAGGCCGGGTCGAGGCTGGTGACCGCCTCGCCAAGGCGCCCGTCCACGGTCAGGTACAGGCTGCCGCTGCGGCCGAGGCGATAGTCCAGGTAGCCTTCCAGCAGCGCATTGCCCAGGGTAAAGGTCTCCTCGCGGGCGTTGCGCTGTTCGTAGCCAAGCCCGAGCCGGCCCTGGAGGCGGGTGGTGAGGCGCTTGTCGGCACGCAGCTGCAGGCGCGCCACGCTGGCGTCGCGCAATTCGCTGCGCCAGTCCTCGCCAGCCAGCGCCAGATCGAGGGAAAAGCGGGTGGCGGTATAGCCATGCCCGGGTCGGAAGCGCCAGCTGGCCTCGGCCTCGATCCGGGTACGGTCGAGGCGATCGAATTCGGCATGGCGGTTGCTATCCAGGCGAAGGCGAAGCCTCAGTCCGCTGCGCGCCCCCGTGGTGCCGAACCAGCCCGCCTCCACCCCGGCGCCGAAGGCATGATCGGAGAGCTGCTGTCCGGAAGGCCCTCGATTGACATTGCTGTCGCTGCTGTAATCGGCGCCGACTGTCAGCCACCAGGGACGGGCCGCCTGGACCTCGAGGCAGACCAGGGTCAGGGCCACCGTGGTGGCCGTGGTAATCGTTTTCATTTTTTTGCCCCCCGCCTGCCCGTTTCGTCTATATATAGTGGAAAAATCGGGAGTCGGCCTGATGAGTCCAGAAGAAGAACGCCGCCGCGCCTTTCTGGTGCGTGCCCTGATGGCCGGCGCCCTCGCCGTTGCCGCGCCCCTGGGGCGCAATCCGATGGCCATGGGGCGCATCCCGCGCCAGCTGCCGCCGGGCCGCTCCATCTTCGAGCTGCGCGGTTCGGTGTTCGTCAACGATCGCCCCGCCACCCTTGAGACCGTCATCCATCCCGGCGACCGCATCCGCACCGGGGCCGACAGCCATCTCATCTTCGTTGTTGGCCAGGATGCCTTCATCCTGCGCGACAACAGCCGCTTGCAGCTGCAGGGACTCGCCAACGGGCTGATCCGGGGACTGCGGCTATTGAGCGGCAAGTTGCTGTCGGTCATGGGCCGGCGCGAGGGACAGGACGAACTGAACCTCCACACCTCCACCGCCTACATCGGCATCCGCGGCACCGGCATCTATGTAGAATCCGCCCCCGAGTTGTCCTATGTGTGCACCTGCTACGGGCATACGGAACTGACCTCGGTCAGCGACCCGGCGCAGCGCGAGGCCATCCGCTCCCGTCATCACGATGCCCCGCGCTACATCCTGGCGCCGGGCACAGACGACAGCGGCTCCCTGATCCAGCCGGCCCCCTTCAAGAACCACACCGACGAGGAGCTGATGCTGATCGAGGCCCTGATCGGGCGCGAGCCACCGTTTGCCCTGACCGGCAGCGGCTACTCGGCCCCGCGGCGCGATTACTGACCAGGCCCGGCATTGCCAAACGCCCCGCGGGCGGTCAAGATTGGCGGCTTCGATTGCCCCGGCACGAGGCCGCGATGAACGACCGCACCGACCCCATCCCCGAACAGCCGCAGCGTGAAGTCGAGGTCTGCGGCGCCCGCATCACCCTGCTCGGCACCGCCCATGTCTCGCGCCACAGTGCCGATGCCGTCGAGCGCCTGCTCGACAGCGGCCACTACGATGCGGTGGCCATCGAGCTGTGCCCCAGCCGCCACGACGCCCTGCTCGACCCGGACCGCCTGGCCCGACTGGACCTGATGCAGGTGATCCGCCAGGGCAAGGTGCCGATGGTGACCATGAACCTGGCGCTCGGCGCCTTCCAGCAGCGGCTGGCGGACCAGTTCGGCATCCGTCCCGGCGAGGAGATGCGCCGCGCCATTGAAATCGGCCGCCGCCATCACCTGCCGGTGCTGCTCATCGACCGCGAGATCGGCACCACGCTGAAGCGGGTGGTGGCCAACCTGCCCTGGTGGAAACGCCTGTTCATGTTCTCCGGCCTGCTGGCCAGCGTGGTGGTGCACGAGGAGGTGAGCGAGGAGGAGATCGAGCGGCTCAAGGAGGGTGATGTGCTGGAGAGCACCTTTGCCCAGTTTGCGGAACGCGAACCACGCCTGCACGAACCGCTGATCGCCGAGCGCGACCGCTACATGGCGGCGCGCCTGATGCAGGAGGCACGCCAGCACCCCGGCGAGCACATCCTGGCGGTGGTCGGCGCCGGCCACCTGGCGGGCATCGCCGAGGCACTGGAGACGCACCGGGAGGACTGCGACGACGGCCGCTACGACCCGGCGCGCGAGCTGGCCGAACTGGAGGCGGTACCGCAGCGGCGCAGCCCGTGGCGGCTGTTCCCCTGGCTGGTGGTGGCGCTGGTGCTGCTGGGCTTCTGGATCGGATTCCAGCGCAGTCCGGAACTGGGCTGGCGTCTGGTCGGCGACTGGGTGCTGATCAACGGCACGCTGTCGGCGCTGGGGGCGCTGGTCGCCGCGGCCCATCCGCTGACGGTGCTGACCGCCTTCCTCGCCGCCCCCATCACCTCGCTCAACCCCACCATCGGTGCCGGCATGGTCGCGGCGGCGGTCGAGCTGTGGCTGCGCAAGCCCACGGTGGGCGACTTCGCGCGCCTGCGACAGGACACGGCGCGCCTGTCCGGCTGGTGGCGCAACCGGGTGTCGCGCCTGTTCCTGGTGTTCATGCTGAGCTCGCTGGGCTCGGCCATCGGCACCTATGTGGCGGGATTCCGCATCTTCGACCGCCTCACCGGCTGAAGGCGCCGGCCCGGCTCAGGCCGGTCGAATGCGGAAGTCGAACACGCCCCAGATGAAGCCCAGCAGGGCGAACAGCAGGGCGAACATGTCGCGCCGGGTAAAGCGGAAACTCTCAAGATGGGCAATCTCCATCCCCGGCACGCCCACTTTCGGCAGCACGAAACTGCGCACCCAGCCGGTGCGCCCCGGACTGAGCAGCACCTCGTACCAGACCAGCCCGCGCACCTCCTTCTGGTCCGTGAGTACCAGCAGGTCCCGGTGGCGCGCCCGACCCAGTTCGCGCGCCTCGGGATCGGGGGCCGCACGGATGATGGCGCGCGGGGCGCGGATCTCGATGAACTGGTGGCGGGACTCGTACAGCACGCTGTTCAGATTGGTCAGCAGCGACTCGGGCACCATGCCCGAGGGGATGTAGAACACGAGGAAGAAAAAGGTGGCCCCGAACAGCCCCTTGGCCATGCGCATCAGGCCGTGCGGCACCTGACGCAGGCGCAGCAGCAGCAGCGCGCCGCCGAGCAGCACCAGCGCCACGCCAGCCCAGGGCAGCCAGCTCGACTCGCGCAGCCACACCGAGGGATTGAGCGCGATCATCGCCAGCGGCTCGATGTCGGCGAGGAAATAGCGCAGGTACAGGTAGTAGAGCCCCACCAGGCCGATCAGGCCGACACCGGTGTAGAGCAGCAGCTCGCGCTTCTGGTAGCGGCCGATGGCAAACAGATTGTCCAGCTCGATGCCGTCGACCAGGTCCTTGCAGTACTGCCACTCGCAGCGGTACACCGTCATCGGGTCCTTCTTGCCCTTGAAGGTGAACACGCCGGCCTCGACCAGGTGATAGCCCTGGTCGCGCAGCCGTGCCGCCATGCTGTCGGAGACCAGGATCTCGTCGCCCTCGGCCTCGTGCTCGATGCGCGAGGCGACATTGACCACATCGCCGTACACATCGTCGGGCTCGACGATGGCCTTGCCGCTGTGCAGCCCGATACGCACATGAATGGCGAACTGCTCGTCCTCGCTGCGCGCCCGCTGCAGCGCCTGCTGGATGGCGATCGCCGCGCGCATGCCATCGCGCGGGTTGCGGAACATGGCCATCACCGAATCGCCGATGGTCTTCACCACCTGGCCCCTGTAGTGTTCGATGATGGGGAACACCAGCCGGTTGTGCTGATCCACCATCAGCCGGCCCTGGATGTCGCCGTGCAGGTCCCAGTGCAGGGTGGAAAAGACGATGTCGGTAAAGAGGATGGTGACATCACGGCGCGACTGCCGGATCTCCTCGATGAGATCCCGCCGTATCGAGCTGTCTCCCCAGTCCGGCATGTGTGGTCCGCGCTTGGATGGAACCGAAATTATACACGGCTGGCATCACGCGTGACCTGACCGGAGAATGCGGTCGGGAATGTCAGGGGTCGTTCGGGGCGCCCTCCAGTACGGCCCGGTAACGCTGGATGCAGTCCCGCACGGCCGGTGTGGGCCTGGGCACCTGCCGCAGCGCAGCGACGGCCCGCCGCGCGAAGGCCGCCTCATCCTGCGCCGGGGCCTCGATCATCGGTACGATGCAGACCCGGCGCACCGGAAAATCGGTGTCGAGCAGCAGCGCCACCGCTTCCGGCGCCGCCACCAGCGCCCGCGCCAGCGCAAAGTCCAGATCCAGCGAATAGGCGCCGTCGACACAGCAGCGCAGCTTCCTCGCCAGATTCAGGGCCTCGGCATCCCCGGTCTCGAGCAGCCGCAGATAGCGTTCGTAGTCCGGCCCGCGAACGAAGCGTTCACAGGCGTCGTTGCGAAGATTGGGCAGTTGCAGCCCGCCCTCGGGCCCTGCTTCTGCCGGGTCCGTCGCAGCCAAGCCGAGCATGACACTCATTAAAAATAATAGCTTCCCTGCACGCACACCCTGTCCCTCATTACGATCCATGGCTTTATGTGATGATAAACTCTCGTCCATCAAGCGTACATGCCCTACGCGGAGTCAAGCATGATCCAGGAATCCGACACCCCCACCCCCTATGAGCTTATCGGCGGCGAGGAGGGCGTGCGCCGGCTGGTGCGGCGCTTCTACCGCATCATGGACGAGGCGCCGGAGGCCTGGGACATCCGCCGGATGCATGCCGAGGACCTGTCACAGGCGGAGGAGAAGCTGTTCAAGTTCCTCTCCGGCTGGCTGGGCGGGCCGCCGCTCTATGTGCAGGAATACGGCCATCCTATGCTGCGGCGCCGGCATTTGCCGTTTCCGATTGGCGAACGAGAACGGGACCAGTGGCTGTTCTGCATGAACCAGGCGCTGGACGAAATGGATCTCGACCCCGCCTTCCGCGAGCAGCTCAAGGGCCAGTTCTGGCGCGTGGCCGACCACATGCGCAACCAGGGCCTGCAGGCCATTGGTCCGGGCGCCAGCCAAGAAACCACTTGAGGTTGCAGCGACAACTTCTTGCGCACAAAGAAAAACTGACCTAAAGTCTCTCCAAACCTTCTGGAGACGACCGATGGCCGAACTGCACCTGCTGCTGCCCCGCAACACCCGCCCCGTGTGGCACCCCGCGCTGGAGGAGGCCGAGCCCGGGCCGGAACCGATGTGCGAGATCCCGCTGCTTGGCCGGGTGACGGCGGGCAATCCCATCGACGTGGTCGGCGAGGACGAGCGCGTGGCCGTGCCCGCCAGCATGGTGCGGCGCAATACCTATGCACTGCGCGTGGTCGGTCACTCGATGATCGACGACAACATCCAGGACGGTGACATCATCGTGGTCGAGCGCCGCGAGACGGCGGAGAACGGCCAGACCGTGGTGGCCATGATCAACGGCGAGCAGGTGACGCTGAAGAAGTTCTACATCGAGCGCGATGGCATCCGCCTGCAGCCGGCCAATCCGGACATGGCGCCGATCCATCTGCGCAACGAGGAGATCCGGATTCTGGGCATCGTCACCGGGGTGATCCGTCGCATGTAGCCCGCGGCGGCGCGCCCCCGCCGGCTCAGCACTTCTGCTTCATCTGCTCCAGCCGCTCCTTGAGCTGGATCATGCTGCCGTCGAGGCCGAGGCGCAGCTGCTTGTTGCCCAGGTTCATCAGCGGATAGACCTTGCAGATGAGGCGCGGCAGCTGTTCCTTGACCTTGGCCAGCTCGCCGGCCTTGATCAGTACCAGGGCCTCGTCCACGGTGAGCTCGTGACGGATGGCACCGGGGGACTTCTTCTTGCGTGCCGCCTTGTCCTCCTCGAAGATGAGGCGATTGCCCCCCTCGGCGATGGCCTTCTTCAGGCGCGCCTCGGCAAGCTGCAGGATCTCGTCGAACTCCAGCCCTTCGCGGATGGCGGGGGTGACGACGCCGGCGCTGATGGTCATGCGGAAACGGGCGTTGCCGATGCGGTAGCCGGTCTTCTGCATCAGCAGGTGGATCTTCTCGGCGGTCTTGCGCGCCACCTTCTCGCTGGCGCCGGGCATGACGATGGCGAACTTGTCGAGACCGACGCGGGCCACGGTGTCCTCGGCGCGCACCGCGGCGCTGAGGATGCGGCCGATGTTGACCAGCACCTTCTCGGCCACCTGCTTGCCCTTCTTCCTGTACAGCACCTGGTACTTGTCGACATTGAGCCGCAGCACCGAGATCGGCTGGCCCTGGCGCAGGGCGAAGGACAGCAGCTCGGGGCCGTGCTCCTTGAGATAGCGCTCGTTGGCCAGGCCGGTGAGGGGGTCGATGGTGGAGCCCTGCTCGAGCGCCAGGGTGGCCTGCTCCAGCTTGCGCGCCACGTGCTCGGACTTGGCGTGGGCCTTGGCACGGGCCTTGAGCTGCAGCGAGTCGAAGGGCTTGGTGATGAAGTCGGTGGCGCCGAGCGAGAGCGACTGGCGCCGCATCTTCTCGTCGTCCTCGTGGCCGGTGATGATGATCACCGGCAGCTGGTTGATGCGCGAGTGGATCGACTCGCGGATGTTGCGCAGGAGCTGGAAGCCGTTCATGTTCGGCATCATCAGGTCGGAGAACACGACCTGGATGCTCTGGTCCTCGGTGATCTGCTTCCACGCCTCCTCGCCGTCCTCGGCCTCGACCACGTCGAAGTCCTGGCACAGCAGCCGGCGCATGGCCTTGCGCATGGTGCGCGAGTCGTCCACCACGAGGATGCGCGGCTTGGGCAGGGTCATGGTCTGGGTGTCGACGGTGCCCGGCATGCTGTCTCCGGTCTGGTGGTCTCCGCTG
>JALWNJ010000243.1:4258-14409 GCA_026995955.1 Gammaproteobacteria bacterium | reverse complement strand
GGCGGCGAGCAGCAGCGCGACCCCGGCCAGCAGCCCCCTACTCCACATGCTCGAGCACGGCATGAACCCGTTCCTCCTTGCCATAGCGGGCCGGCAGCAGTTCGGCCAGCTGTTTCATGCTGCGCCTGACCCAGTCGTCGTAGATACCGTCGGTCACGCGAGCGGCATTGATTTCGTGCGTTTCGATGGCCTTTTCCTCGAATGGAATGGCCTCCTCCTCCAGCATCAGCTCGTATTCCTCCAGCGCCTCTTCATCGAGGCCGCGTGGCCGTTCGGAGGCCATCAGCGCCTTGCCGAAGTCGTGATACAGCTCAGCCACGCGATAGGTGGCAGCAGTGGTCACTTCGGCAATGCCATAGTCTGCCGCCTTGCCGAACGCCTTGAGCAGGCGCTCGAGCGCAGCCTTCTTGCGTTTCAGATTGCGCTTGAGCGGTCGCACCAGACGAATCGCCCGGTAGGCGGGCAGACCGGCCTCGGCCAGCTCAAGACTGGCCCGCGCGGCCAGCTGCCGCGTGCGGGCCGTGCCACCAGCGGCATCGGCCGCGATGATGCGCCTCAGCCACTTGCGGCGTGCATTCCCGTTGCCGAGCTTGCGGTGGTTGTCTGCCAGCTGCTGCATGGCCTCCACGGCCGGCTCCGTCGGGCTGGGATTCTCCTTTACGAACCGCGCCAGCAGGGCATTGGCCCTGGGCAGATTCCCGCTACGGACATAGAGTTCCGCTGCCTGCAGGGTCACGGCCCGACGATAGGCGGGATCGGACGCAGTCGCCGAAAGCGCCGAGAACAGCGCAGCGGCCTCGGGCAGACGCCCCTGTTCCAGATACACAACGGCCAGTTTCTTCCTGGCCTCCGTGGCCAAGGGGCTGTCCGGATGCCGTCGGCGGAAGGATTCCAGCACCCGGCCGGCTCGGTCCCAGTCGCGCAGCCCGATGTACAGCGCGGCGGCATCGAACTCTGCCGTGGCGGCGATGGCACTCTCGGGCACGCGCTCGGCGGCCCGCACGAACAGCGCGGCGGCCGCCGCGCTGTCACCCTGTCCGAGCGCTGCTTCACCCTGCTTGTAGATGGCCGCCGCCAGTCGGTCACGCAAGGCCTTGCGCTCCCCGGAAGAGAGGGTGGCGGCGGCGAGCAGCCGCTCATAGGCCCGCTCGGCCGTGGCATGGTCTCCGATGTCGAAACTCCCGTGTGCCAGTGTCAGCAGTGCCGATTTCTTCAGTTCGGGGGCCAGTTCGGGGTAAGTCTCGATGACGCCTCGCGCCTCGCGGACTGCCTCCGCCGCACGACCTCGCGCCAGCAGTTCGCGCGCCGCCGTGACCCAGGCAGCTGCCCGCCCCTCGTGTTGCGGAAAGGCACGCACGAAACGCAGGGCGCTCTCGATGCGGCAGTCACGCCACTGGGCCTGATCCGTGCCGCTGCTCTGTGTCACCAGCTCGGTCAGCACCCGCAGGGCACTGTAACCCGCCCTCGCCGCCAGCGCGTTTTCACCCGATGCATAGGCCACCCGCTCCCATTCGGCAACGGCCTTCGCGCGTTGCCCATGATCGTAATGGAGTTCACCCAGCCTGTAGCGCATTTCCGGGCTTTCCGGCGCATCGGGAAAGGACGCCAGGAAACGCTGGTACCAATGGACCGCTGCGGCGTAGTCCGCATCCTCCCCGCCCTTCTGGGCCAGGGCATGGAAATGGCGGGCAAGATCGGTCATGTGACGCTTGAGCAGGGCAATGACCTGCGTCGACCGTTGCGGATCACGCGCCTGCCAGTAAGGGCCATCGAGCCGGTAGGCCTCGACGAAGTCCTGCTTGGCCCTGAGCACCTGGCTCGGAAAGCCCCCCGCCTGATACGCCTCGATGGCCTGGCTATCGAAGGCCGGTGCGCGACTGTCCAGGGGATGCAGGTCGGCATACTGGGCAAAGGTCTCGGCTGCCTCGGTGTAGCGCTCCTTGTCGAGATACCACTTCCCGAGCACGGCATAGAGCCGATCCTCGTAGCCCCGCTGCGGATGCGTGGCGAAGAACTGCACCAGCGGCTTGCGCCCACCGCTGTAGCTGAACGACAGGGCCATCACCCGCAGGGTGTCCTCGGCCATTTCGCGATCGGCCCGCGACAGGGCACGCAGATCGAACTCGCCGTCGGAAGCGAAATGCTCCAGAATCAGACGGTCGAAATCGGTCAGCGCACCAGGATAATCGAGCAGCTTGAACCGACTCCAGCCGCGCTTGTATCGGGCATGGGCATAGAAAGGAGATTTCGCGCCCAGGGCCAGGACCCAACCATAGGCGCGTTCCGCCTCGGCATAACGCCGGGCCACGAAATGGATTTCGCCACGCCGAAAATGGACCTCGTCGAGATGACGCGAATCCGGAAAGCGCCGCACGATCTCGTCGAGCACCGCTAGCGTCGCCTCGCTGTCGCCGGCCATGTCGCGGGCATGGGCAAGCTGGTACATCACCTGATCGTTGCGGGCAAAATCCGGATACGCCTCCAGTACCTTGCGGTAGAGCCGAGCCACCTGTTCTGCGCTGACCTCCCCCGCGGGTGCCTGCCCCTCGGCCAGCCCGGCCTCGCGCTCGGACAGAAACCTGAGCTCGAGGTCCGCGACGCGACGCAGGGCTTCGGCACGGTTGTCGGAACGATCATTGGTGGCGAGGTAGTCCTGATAGCGCTGGATGGCGGCCACGGTATCCGCGTCCAGGGGTTTCTCGCGGTCGATGTCCGGCGTAACCACGAGGTCGGCGATGCGCGGCCCGGGATCGTAGCGATGACTGCAAGCGACCAACGCCAGCAGAAACACCGATACAAACAAAGGCCGCATCATCTGGCCTCCTCCCGCAGGGCGGCGGGCGTATCGTCCGTTTCGCTCACTGCCTTGTCGTGCAACCGCGCCAGGGCATAGCGGGCCTGGGTACGATACAGGGCGAGGCGCTGCAGCTGGGCAAGGAGACGACGCTGCATCTCCCGGCGCAATACCTGCTCATGCGCTTCCAGCAGGGATTCGACGGCGCGCAGCTGCGCCGGAATGCGTTGTTCCACCCTTTCGATGCGCCGGGCAAAACCCTCGAAGCCCGCCCGAGCCCGTTTTACAAGCGCATCTACCCCGGAAAGCCCGTGTTCGAGCCCACGCAGATCGCCACGGACCTGACGCAGCGATTTCTCGATCGACCAGGCCCGCCGTGGCAGGGCCTGCTGCAATTCCCAGTGGATCAGGCCATCCAGCACCCGGGCCTTACGCGCCAGGGCCTCGCGTTGCGGACCTTCGGGGAGGCGGGCAATACGGCTGCGGATGGATGCCAGACGCTGCAACCGGCGACGCGTGTCGGCATCGGCAAACGCCGCCCCGTCATCCTCATGCCGTGCCCGATCGAGCTCGTCCTGCAGTGCCGACAGCTGCGCCCCGAGGGGCCCCGTTTCTGCCTGATGCCGAAACGCCTGCAGACGGGGCAACACGGACTCGAAGCGTGCCCTGCGCTCCGCCAGCATCAGACGGAATGGTTCCACGGCATCCCGCCAGCGCAACAACTGCCGCCGCAACATCTGCAGATCGCGATAATTGCGCAGGGTCTCCTGAAAAAGATTGCCCGCGAACAGATCGTACAGCCAGGGCGCATAAACCCTTGCGCCTTCCTCCCCCTGTCCCGCTGCCAGCGCCTTCAGCAAGCCCTGCAATTCGGCATCCTGGTCGGTTTTCCGCAGCAGAGCGGTCAACTGGCGCTCCCTCTGGTCGAAGTGGGCAATGGCCGCCTGATAGGCCTCGGCAGCCTGACCCAGGGCGCCCAGTCGGGCCAGGGCATGGGGTATGGCCAGTCGCGCCTCCAGAACCGCGGGCGAGACACGGTCACGCGCCACCAGTGTCTGCCAGACGCCAATGGCTTCCTCCAGCCGATCCTGGCGGAACAGGGCCAGTCCGTAGCTCAGCAGGGCCTTGTCGGAATAGGGTCCCTGCACACGCACACGCGCAAGACGGGTTGCCGCCGCACGATCCCGGCCGGCACGCAGCAGGGCATGGCCGGCAACGCTGTTCACCAGGTCGTCCAGTGCAGCCTGCTCGGCATCGCGCGGTGTCTCGAACGCCGCTTCGTCCCAGGCCTGTACCGCTTCCTCCAGCCGACCACTGCGGGCAAGGAGCACCCCCAGGTTGTAGGACAGGTAGTGCTGCATCAGCGAAGCCCCGCCATGCCGAGCCAGCGTTTCCCTGGCCGGTTCGAGCTTGCCGGACTTGAGCAGGGCCAGGGCCTTCAGGAGCCGTCGTTCGCCCTGCTGCTCGCTTGTGCCCCAACCGGCATTGATGTGTGCAAGGGACTGGAGCACACGCGGGAATTCGTCCCGCGCATAGGCGATACGGGCCAGCTGGAACCAGGCACGGTTGCGCACACGGTCGAGGGCGTGTGCATCCAGCAGGCGACGGAAATCGGCCTCGGCGGCGGCTGTCTGTCCCCAGGCCAGTCGTGTGCCGGCCAGCAGCAGCCGCGCCTCGGCCCGGTCGCTGCCCAGGCGATCCTGGCTGTCATAGGCAAGGATGCGGACGATGGTGCCGAAAGGGTCGTTCTGATAGTAGTGAAACAGGGCATCGCCATAGAACAGATTGGCGACCCGGGCCGCAGATTCAGCCGGTGCCTTTGCAGACTCGCCGGCCACAGGCAGCGCCGGCAGGCAGCACAGGGCTGCCAGCAGCATGCCACCGATGCGCCCCGCGGACGACATCACTCCCACTCACGCAGCGAAAACTCCGGCTGCAGGCGCGACTCGCTGTCGACGATGCGCAGCTCCAGATAACGCGGCCCAACCGATTTGCTGAATTTCAGGCTCGCGGCTCGCCGGTAGTCCCGGTCGTGCGGCCCCTTGCCGACCATGACCGCCACCAGTTCGTGCTCGCCCTGCTTCAGGTTGCCGGTGTACAGGCGCTGGACGCCACCCCGCCGCAGCGCGTCCAGCTCGCGACGGGTATAGAGGTAATGCGTCACCGGCTTGCCGTCGATCTTCAGGCTGACACTGTCGAGGCGGAACAGCGTGCCCACATCCATCGACAGGAAAACGGACACCTGGGTACTGGAGGGGTGCAGCAACTCCTCCTCCAGCTGGAACAGCTCGCGCCCCAGGGCCTGGACCTCGCCCTTGAGGGCCTGGGTACGCTCATCCAGTGTCCGCAGCTCGTCCTCCGCCTGAACGGAGACGGCCACAAACGACAACAGGCAGAAAATGAAGGTCTTCATGATCAGAATCCGGAAGTAAAGTTGAGCTGCAACAGCCAGGCATCGAAACCGTAGGGCTCGTCGTTACCGGGTTTCGAGGCGTCGGTATAATCCGCGTAGTCGTATCGTATCCAGTCGGCAGCCAGCACCACGCGGCCGTTCTCCAGCCCAAGTGCCAGACGCCGGTAGAGATCGTAGCTCACGGTCAGCCCCAGCCGGCGACTGCTGAAGGTGCTGAGTTCCTTGTCCCGCGCCATGTAGGTGTATTCGCGATCGAAGTCGTCGCTGTAAAACACTGCGGCCGTCTGGCCGTATTGCCGGTAGTTCAGGCCCAGCATCCAGCGGTCGTACAGGTGCTGGCGCCAGCCCAGCTCCCAGTCACCGGCGCTGATCTGCCAGGTATCGCTGAAATGACGATAGCCGGCGCTCAGCGCTCCTCCGCCAAGAACATCGAAGTACTGCTGCAGGCGCAGGGCGATCGCATTGCTGGTCCGTGTCCCGGGATAGCGTTCCGGCCCGGCAAAGATGCCGAGAATCCGTACCGACCGATAGGGGTTCGAGAGATACCCTTCATCGAGAATGCCCTCGTAGGAGATCGACAGCAGGGTGGAGGGCGAGAGTACCTGTGCCAGCCCCAGACGATAGGCGGAGCGGTCGTTGGTAGCCCGGAAGTCGTTGTCGGAACGACGCACCACATTGGCGCCACGGGTGTAATCGAGGCTCAGGGTCGACATGCCGCCGAAGAACTCATGGCTGACACCGAAATTCCAGGTGCGGGCATCGTAGTCGTTTTCGGTGCTGCGGGTATAGCCGAGATGCAGGATGCTGTCGCCATGCAGATAGCGGGCAGAGACACGCCATTCGTCGCGCCGGTCCGTGAAGGGGCTGGCCGTGGCCAGCACATCGGGCGAGGCGGCACTCACCAGATCGCTGTAATAGCCGCCCTCGATGCTGACGCGATCGGCAACGGTCTTGCGCAGCAGCAGGGCCGGCCCCTTGACCTCGACGCCACCCCCATCATAGGAATGCAAGGCCGCATCGATACGGTCTTCCGGGAGCACGGCCGCGCGCAGCGGCAACACGGCGAGGAGTACTGGCAGCAGCCCATGCCGGAGCAACACCGATCTGCAATCAGTTGCAGCCACACCCCCCTCCCTCGGTCATGCCCGCACCCTGGGCGCCCTCACGCACCTCCTCGACATGACTGCGGAAGCCCGCAACCAGGGGGTCCCTGGCGGGGTCCATGACCGGATCGGCCAGCAGTTCGCGCTCGTAGGGCGCCACCCAGGGCCTGGGCCACCCCGAGCAGCCGGCCAGCAACAGCACGAGCAGAATCGACAATCGCCTCATTCGACCAGCAGCCCCCTGACCTCGCGCTCATAGGTGTCGATAACCCCGGGGACATAGCCGCGATGGCGATAGCGTATGTTCCCGTCCCGGTCAATGAGCACGGTATAGGGCATGTTGTCCACCCCATACAGACCACTGACCTTCTTGCCGCCGTCGTGCAGGAGCGGATAGCGCACACCGAGCCGCGCGGCCATTGCCCGAGCCTTGTCGAATCGACGATCGACATTGATCCCCAGCAGGACGAAGCCCTGTGAGGCATGCCGTTCCTGAAGCGCCTGAAGCGGCGGCATTTCATGCCGGCAGGGGCCACACCAAGTAGCCCAGAAATTGAGCATCACCACCTTGCCGCGCAGCTCGGAGAGGCGGACATTGCCCTCATCGGAGGGCAGCACGAAATCCGGTGCCGGCTCGGCCAGGAGCGGGGCAGCCGACAGCAGCAGAGCCAGCATGAACATCATTCGCATGTGCAGTTTCATTGTTCGTGCGCTCTCCTCAGAAAAAGACGCCAAGCCCCAGGCCCAGCTCCAGGTTGTGGGTTCTCTTGTTGACGCCCAGCAAATCGGATTCGAACAGGTAGTCACGCGCATCGATGCGCAGGGCCAGCCAGTCGGTAGGCAGCATGCGGAGACCGAACCCGAAATTGACGGTGAACTTGTCCTCGCCGGCATAGCGGGTATTGCCGGCACCACCCACGACGAACACGGCGCTGGTCCAGGCCCGCCCACTGCCGAGAAAGGCCTCGCCCGGAAACAGGTTGTAGCCGACATCGACCGCGTAGTAGAGGTAGTCCTGGGTGGGCTGATCGGACGGAAACAGCGGCAGCCCCAGCCGTCGAAAGGCCGCATCGTCGAAACTGCTGCGTCCATAGCTGCCCTCGACAAAGAGATCCTCCGTGACATGAAAGGCCGCGCGCACGCCGGTTACCGGATGCGCACCGAAGTCCTCGATACTGAGCACGCCCCCATAGAGCCCGATTTCGAAGTCTTCGGTATCGATGCGCGGTATCACGATCTCCGGCCGATCGAGTGCCGGCTCGATGGCCGGTTCATCCCGTGCTTCGGGCAGCCCGTCCTGGCATTGGGCAGAGAATGCCCACGACATCAGGAGGAACAGGGTCAGCGGCCGCAGCAGTGTTCGTTTCATCCGGAGTTCCCTCAGAAAAAGGCCATGACACCAAGAAGCCAGCTATCGTAGTGGCGATTTTCCTCGACACTGGTCAGCGCCGTGTAGCGGCGCCAGTCGGCGCGCACCACGAATCGGCGCGTCAGATAGTACTCCCCTCCAAAGCCGTAGCTGGCCACCACGGCATCCACGGGCCTGGCATTGATCAGTGTGGGAGAAGGACGGTTTTCGAACTGCCCGACCATGAGCGAGAAGCTGGGGCGCAGCCGCCAGTCCACGAACGGAAGCGAAACGATGCCGGCCTCTGCAATGCGCGTGCTCGACAGTGTGCCGGACACATGCCGATAGGCGACTTCGAGGCGAAGGTTCCTGCTGCTGCGCCAACCCAGCAGCACCGAGACCTCGGCATCGGCATCGTACCGGCCGCCTTGCAGACCGACCAGAAAACGCTCGTTGAGATAGTCGTCGAGCAGCACATCACGGAAGCTTCGCCGCTTGCCCTCGGCGGTCAGCGTCCTCTCCAGCATGGCGCGGGGAACCCAGCCTTCCGTGCCATCGTCCAGTCGCACCCTGAACCAGTCGGTACGGCGTTTGAGCACCGTAATCCACTCGCCCCGCTCGGCGATCCGGAATGCGGGGTAGCCACGCCCCGGCCCGGTGTGCAGGTCGAGGTAAGGATCCATCACCTGCAACCTCAGCACCGGCTTCTCGCCGGCCAGCAGGACGCCAGCCATCGACAGCCACAGCACCAGCAAAAGCATTGACGCCGGATAGCGCATCCCTGCCCCTCAGCGGCCGCAGACGGAAAGATCCGCAACCGGTGTACAACTGCCACATCCCGGGCTGGCCGGATCATCGACCCGGTTTGCGATCCAGCTGCGAATGGTCTGGAAACACGGATCCGTCGTGGAACGGAAGATGGTCCCCCCGCCGTGGCTTCCGGTGATACCAAAGCTGCCCTGCAACGGCTCCAGCAACAGTTTGCTCTGATCCGGGTCGTTGAGATTGGCAAATCCCTTGGCGGAATAATAGTTGGCCAGCATCTCCGGGCTGCCCGGCGCGGCCCCGACATTGAGCTTGAATCCCCCACCGTTGCCGCCCGTGGCATGACAGCTGCTCGCGGCGCAGGTTGCGCCCTGGATGTTGCCCTGCAGGATGGGATCGATGCAGGTGGCATAGTCGGACAGGCACAGGGCCTGACCGCTTTCCGTCAGCGGTGACTGGACTACCTCCTTGCAGGCGACCAGCACGGCGAGCACGGGCAAAAGCAGCGGGCCGACCCCAAGCCGGCGACGGGAGGAATCACGCATTCGCCAGACCGCCTCCCTCAACACCCATTGGCCACGGCTGCCGCATCGATCCAGTTCAGGATTGTCTGGTAATCGGCTTCAGCCGGTGTCAGAACCGGGCTGTCGTCGGAAGGATCCGAAGGTGTGGGAGGATCGTTGCGATCGATTCGCGGATGCGGCGGCGCATCCGTCTCGGTCGAGACGGGTCGCGCCAGCAGTTCGTTCGCTGCGCGACTGCAGACATCGTGTACCATGCCTACGGTAATGTTGTAGTCGCCTTCGACACTTCCGGTAAGCACGAAGTTATTGCCGATTCCGGCGATGTTGCCCAGATCGGCAAAGCCCTGCGGCGTGCTGCCGACAGCATTGTGGCAAGCTGCACAGCGCTGCATCAGGACAGGATGGACACTGGAGGCAAAGACGGCTTCGTCCAGGCCCTGGGTTCCGCCCCACACCTCGGAAAGCTCCAGCACCCCGTCCCCATCGAGATCCCCTTCGTAGGGGTCGTTGCGGTACTGGGCCCCTAGATCGATCCATTCTGCCAGCAGACGCAATTCCGACGGATTGAGCATGCCGGCATGATTCACGCTGGCCGTGGACGGATCGTAATCACTGCGCAATGGCTGCTCGTAGAGTTTGGCCATCAGGCGGGTGGTACGGGCACTCTGTGCCGAGGACCCGACCTCCACCAGCGCCGGTTCGCGCACTACCTCCAGCTCGCCGTCTCGCTCGCGAATCTGCGGCTGGCCGGTCACGGGATCGAGTACCGGATCGCCCAGCAGCAGCTCCTGATACGACACCATGCGGCCATTGCCATACAGGGTATTGCGCAGATCCAGCCCGGCAGCCGCCTGATTGCTGTCGTGACAGTCCACGCAGCTTCCATCCTGCCCCTGGCCCAGCAGGTCAGGACGGACTTTCTCCCACAGGGGCTGGATGTGGGTCTCGTAGTCGATGATTCCGTTCACGGGCGCCGGCGTGGTCAGACCGCTGTAGTCGATGCGCAGGACTTCGCGGCCACAATCGTTGCCGGAGCCCGGCGCCGCTGCGGGGTCGCACTGCCAGTGCTCCCGGTAGACCATATCCTGCATCAGATCGACGATGCTGCTGTCCTGCGTGAAATGCACCTCGGCCATGGACTCCCGGTCCACGCTCGGCGTCCAGTCGCTGCGCAGCATGGCCGAGAAGGGCTGCCCCTGGACAC
>JALWNJ010000243.1:0-4248 GCA_026995955.1 Gammaproteobacteria bacterium | reverse complement strand
GTTCAGCGGCTCGGTGGCCCGACGGGGGGAATGGCAGCCGTTGCAGGTGCGCGTCTCGCCGGGCCGGACCTGGATCCAGTTGGTATGGGTCTGCAGCGCCCGCCCCTTTTCGTCCACCACGGAAATGGCCAGCGCCGTATCGGCGGGTACCTTGATGCGGAAGGAACCATCGGGCTCGATCGGGACATAACCCAGAAGCTGCTGCATTTCGAACCGGTTCTCGCTGATCTCGCGGGTGCTGATTCCGGGCGGCGTGGGCACGGCACGGGCCACGCGCAGGAAGCGTGCCGGGCGGGCACAATCACCCGGATTGGCTGCCTGCAGGGGCTGCGTGATCAGCTGCGCGAGATCGGGGCGACCCTGATCATCGCGGGGGATGCACTCGCCATCGATCAGCACGCGATCGCTCATGATGCCGAGGAAATCGGTATCGTACACGCTCTTGACATTGAGGATGCCCATGCCCTGGGCTGCCAGCGTGGCATCCAGTACCTTGTCGGCAATGATGTTGGGGCGTGGATGGGGCTGCACGGCCACCGGGTCGACCAGTGCCCTGCCCGGCTCGGGCGGCACCACGGGACGCAGGGTCTGGCGGTCCAGATCGAACATGTAGATGCCGTATTGCGGCAGCCCCTCCACCGTTTCCATCTGTCCGGTCAGCGGGTTGCGCGCCTGCGCCGGCTGATGGGGCGTCCAGCTCACCAGGGCACGGTTGGTGCCGTCCCACAACGGATAGGGCGTGGTATAGCGACCGTATTGGGAAGGCCCGCGGCCCAGCGGGATCTCGTACAGGGTGGGCTGATGCTGCCCCTGGCCACCGCTGATGCCCGGTGCCGGTTCGTGGTTCTCGGAATAGTTGCGTATGTCGACCACCAGCAGCGCCCCGCCTTCGTGGGTCCGCTGCAGCGGCATCGCCGAGGTCAGCACCCGGCCGTCCGGCATCTCCCGCGGATGCAGGTAGCTGTTGCCGGGGCTGAAGGCCCCGTACTGGACGAACAGGTTGGTCCCGTCCGGATTGGTGAAGAAGATGGGAAAGTGATTTCGATCCGCCACATGATCCCAGCGCGCATACATGATCTCCCCGGTCATCAGCACCGTGGGATTCCGGTCGTGGCTCTGGTTGAACGAGATCTGACGGATGTTCGTGCCATCGGCATCCATGACATGCAGCACCATGGCCCGCTCGCGTTCGTACTCGTCGCGATGGGCATAGGGTTCCTTGCCTTCGGCGGCCAACAGCTGGCGGGACTTTTCCTGACGATTGGAGACAAAGACGATGCGACCGTCCGGCAGGTAATAGGGATCGACATCATCGCCCTGGTTGGCCAGCACATCGTCCTGGATGATCCGACGCAGACTGCCGCTGTCGAGATCGTATTCCCACAGGTTCCAGGTCGGGTCGTTCGGCCCGCGCATGGTGAAAATGATACGCCGGCCGTCGTAGGACACCTCCGGGTCACCGACATCGCCCTGCCCCTGCGTATAGGATGCGGTCAGGTTGCGCGGACTGGCACTTGGAGAGGAAAAGTCGATGAGATACAGGTCGCCACCCGGAACGAACCGCTGGCCGTCGGTCGGGTTGCCGATGGCGCGCACATCGCGGTTGGCATAGACCACGGGGAAATCCACGCCCACGGCCACCCCGGCTGCGCCATCCCCTTCGCCGGAACCGCCGCCACAACCGGTCAGCATGGCGGCCGTCAAGACCCCCATGCCCCGAATCCACTGTTTGATGTGCATGCTCCACCCTCCCCTGGGCGCATTCAACGAGCGGATTCTGAACGCAAGGGGAGGACAATACTGCGGAATGGTTCGCAATACGGCCTGTGGGCATTCAGGGTGCGCTGCTCAGGCCTTGTGAGGCATACAGCCTCCCGTCGGAATCGATCATGATGGCCTCGTACCCTGGCAGACCATTCACGAGGTCCATGCCACGACGCACACCCAGCACGAACAGGGCCGTCGAGAGGGCATCGGTCCGGGTGGCATCCGGCCCGATGACACTGGCGCTGCGCACGCCCTGTGCCGGCTTGCCGGTCGCCGGGACCAGGATGTGGTGATAGCGCACGCCATTCTCGAGGAAATAGCGCTCGTAATCTCCGGAGGTGGAGATCGCCTCGCCGACGAGGGGAATCTCGACCACGGCCCGACCTTCCGTTCGCGGATCGCGAATTCCAACCACCCAAGGGCGCCCCCGCCGGTCTCCCAGCAGCCGGGTATCACCGCCCGCCGTAACCTCGGCATGCCGGATTCCCCGCGACCGCAACAGCCGGACAGCGCGTTCCACCGCATGTCCCTTGGCAATCCCGCCGAGGTCGATGCGTACCCGCGGATCCGTGAAACGGATGCTGCGCGTCTGCGGATCCAGACGGACCATGCGCCAGGAAACACCCTTCAAAGTCTCGAGCGTGGACTCGTCCGGACGGCGGTGGCGCCGGTAGTCATAACGGAAGCCAGCGGAAGCAAAGGTAATGTCAAAGGCCCCCTGGGTCAGCCGGGAGACAGCCTGGGCCGTACGGACGAGATCGAAGAGCTCGGCCGAGACCGGCACCGCCTCCCGGGCCGCCCGTTCGTTGACACGAGACAGCTCGCTGTCTTTCCGGAACGGACTCATGAGGGCGTCGATGCGCCGCATTTCGTCGAATACGGCCCCGATGGCCTGCCGGGCCTGCTCGGCATCGTCCGCCCACAGCGCGACATGAATGCGGGTCCCCATGATGGCAGCCTGGTCCTCGAACCAGGCCGCCGAGACGGGCAGCGCAATGCTCCACCCGCAAAGGAACAGGGCGATACGCCCGATCACGCCAACCCGACCTCCAGGCTGGCCACCAGATTACGGCCACCGCGCTTGGCCTCGTACAGGGCGCGGTCGGCCATGTGCACCAGCTCGGAAGGACGGACCTCGGGCCGCGGGCACATGCTGGCCACGCCGACGCTGATGGACACGAAATCCGCCACCGGGGAATCGAGATGAATGATGCCCTCCTCCGCCACGCGCTCGCGCAGGCGTTCGGCCAGCTCGCGCGCGGCTTCGAGATCGGTCTCCGGCAGCAGCAGCACGAACTCCTCGCCGCCGATGCGCGCCGCCAGGTCGCCCGGGCGTTTGGCGAATCCGGCGATCAGACCGGCAATCCGCTTGAGACAGCGGTCACCGGCGGGGTGGCCATAGTAGTCGTTGTAGCGCTTGAAGTAGTCGATGTCGATCAGCAGCAGGGCCAGGGGGCGCGCCTCGTCACCGGCCCTAAGCTGGCGGCGCCACTCGCGATCCAGGTGCTCGAAGAAGCTGCGCCGGTTGGGAATGCCGGTCAGCTCGTCGACATGGGCCTGGGCGTCGAGCCGGACATTGATCTCGTTGAGGCGGCGATTGGCCCGCTCCAGCAGGTTGCGCTCCTCGGCGAGGTTCTGCTGCAACAGGAACTGCCTCCGCGCATCGTATTCCATGATGTAACTGGTCACCATCCCCATCAGGGTGGCGGTGAGGAAGAAGAAGTTGCCGGCCAGGATCTCGTTCAGCGGGGTGCCGGGACGCAGCAGGAACACCACCAGCTCATAGGCCAGCAGAATGATCACAGTGGCCAGTGTGGCCCAGCGGAACTGAAGACGCACGAAGCTGTGGGCGTAGAAGATGACCAGCATCAGTCCGGCATAGTAGGGATTCTCCCGCGCCACCGGGATGGCCTGGATCATGGCCACGATGGAGAGGCCGGCGATGACGATGGTGATGGCCGTCAAGACCTGACTGATGCGGGGTCCGTGGAACAGGAACAGCAGGGTGACGAAGACCAGCATCAGGGGCGTGGCAACGCCGAAGCGCAGCAGCCACAGGCTGGGATACACCTCGGGGAACAGGAAACGGTCGAGAACGCCAAACACGAGATAGAGCGCCAGCCCGAGCAGGATACCGGCCCGCGTGTAGCCGTGATACTGCTCGTCGTAATGGGCCTGGAAGGCCTGTTCCAGCGCCGCATCCCTGAACGCGAGGCCCAGCCGCCCCATCTCCGGCATGGGATGCATGGTCATGCTCACCAGTATAGGCGATGACAGGGTTGGCACGGTACTCCCGGCTCCGGTCAGCGCGCCACGGCGTCCTGCACAAAGAAGTACCCCCATTGCGCTCCTGACCGTTCGGCCAGCCGCGTGAACAGGGCATCGACGGGCTGCACGGTGCCGGCATGGATACCCAGCACCTCGATGAAACTCCGGCCCACCCCGGCACTGCGACGCCAGTTGAGCCGCTGAGGCCTCAGT
>JALWNJ010000242.1 GCA_026995955.1 Gammaproteobacteria bacterium | reverse complement strand
CACGGCACCCACGGAGTCGCGCTCCAGGTTGAGCGCCAGGCCAAATGTGTCGCCAGGGAATTCGATCATTTCACCTGCCATCACATCGGCCAGGCCGTGGATGCGTACGATACCGTCGGTCACGTTGACCACGGTGCCTTCCGTCCGCGCCTCGGCGGTACCTTCGTACCCCTCGATGCGCTTCTTGATCAGTTCACTGATTTCATTCGGGTTGAGTTGCATCATCGAATCCTCTTAGCGACTCAGGACGCTGGCCAGCTTCTGCAGCCTGCCCTGTATCGAACCATCAATCACAATGTCACCGGCCCGGATCACGGCTCCGCCCAGGAGTGACTCGTCGACCTTGCTGACCAGTTTCACTTCCTTGCCGAGGCGCTTCTTCAGCGATTCGGCCAGCTTCTTCTGGTCTTCGTCGGAGAGCGGCTGGGCCGACACGACCTCGGCCTCGATCATGCCCTCGGCCTCGTCGCGCATCTGCTCGTAGAGCGCATGCACTTCCGGGAACAGGCCCAGCCGGCCGTTTTCGGCCATTGCCTCGATCAGGCGCCGAACCTGGTCGTCGGCGAGATCGCCGGCGACCTTGATCATGGCCTCGGCCTTCTGCTCGTCGGTGAGCCGCGGTGAGTTCAGGAGCTGCTGCAGTTGCTCGTCGCGCACGGCGGCGGCGAGAAAGGCCAGCACCTCCGACCACTTGTCGAAACTGCCCTGCGCCTTGGCCAGCTCGAAGACGGCGCGGGCATAGGGGCGTGCAGCGGTGGTGACTTCTGACATGGTCGGCTACCTAGATCTGGGCGGCGAGTTCGTCGAGCACTTTCTTGTGCGCGCTGGCGTCGATCTCGCGCTCCAGGATCTTCTCCGCACCGGCCAGGGCAATCGCGGCCACCTCGGCGCGCAGCTGCTCGCGGGCGCGGTTGATTTCCTGCTCGATCTCGGCCTGCGCCGCGGTCTTGATGCGCTCGGCCTCCTCGACCGCGGCCTGCTTGGCCTCGTCGACGATTTCGGCAGAGCGTTTCTGCGCCTGGGCGATGATCTCGGCCGCCTGCTTCTTGGCCTCGTGCAGCTCCTCCTTGGCACGCTGCTGGGCGAGTTCCTGCTCGTGCATGCCGCGCTCGGCGGCTGCCAGGCCCTCGGCGATGCGCTTCTTGCGATCTTCCAGCGCGTTGAGGATCGGCTCCCACAGGAAGGCCTTGATGAACCAGATGAGCACCGCGAAGGTGAGCATCTGGCCGATAAGCGTGGCTGTAACGTTCACGACTACCCCCTGGAGGTTGTCAGTTCAAGGAAGCCGAAGGGTCTCAGCCACCGATTGCGTTCTTGGCCGCACCGATGAAGGGGTTGGCGAAGATGAACCACATGGAGATACCCAGCACGATCATCGGGAAGGCCTCCATCAGACCGCCGGTGAACAGCATCTGGCCGGTGAGCTGTGCGCGCATTTCCGGCTGACGGGCGATACCCTCGATGAACTTGGAGCAGATCATGCCCCAGCCCAGGGCCGAGCCCAGGCCCGCGGCCGCCAGGATGATGCCCACGCCAACAGCAGTGGAAGCGTAGATACTTGCGATCAGTTCAGCACCCATTTTTCAGTTCTCCTAGGTAGAAAGGTTGAAACCAGTGGTTGAATCAGTGTTCATCCGTAACCGCGAGGCTCAGATAAACAATGGTAAGAAGCATGAAGATGAACGCCTGCAGCGTGATCACCAGGATGTGGAAGATGGCCCACATCCCGCCAAGGATCACCTGGCCCGGCATGGCCCAGATCGAGAACGACAGCAGCGCGATCAGCAGGAACAGCAGCTCCCCGGCGAACATGTTGCCGAACAGACGCAGGGCCAGGCTGACCGGCTTGGCGATTTCCTCGATGGCGGTCATGGCGATGTTAACCGGCATCAGCCACTTGCCGAACGGATGGAACAGGAAGGTCTTGATGTAGCCCACCACGCCACGGGTCTTGATGTTGTAGTAGACCACCATGCCGAACACGAACAGGGCCAGCGCGAAGGTGGTATCCAGGTTGGTGGTCGGCACCACCTTGAGGTAGGTGTGATGCGGATCGCCGGTCACCAGGGTGGCCAGCCAGGGCAGCAGATCGACCGGAATCAGGTCCATGGCGTTCATCAGGAACACCCAGACGAAGATGGTGATGGCGACCGGGCCAATCCACTTGTTGTTGCGGTCGGGGAAGATGTCCTCGATCTGCTGGTTGACGAACTCGACGACGAATTCGATCAGGTTCTGCATGCCGCTGGGCTTGTCGGGGTCGACATTGCGGCCCACCTTCCAGGCGACCACCATCATCAGGAGGGCCAGCAGGGCACCGACCAGCCAGGTGTCGACGAAGAAGGCATTGAAGTCGATCAGCGCGGCGGGCTTGTGGGTCACCGGATCGCAGCCGATGCACCAGTTGGTAAGGTGATGCTGGATGTACTCGACCGGATTGGCGGTGGCTGGTGCGGATGCTTCGCTCACGACTTTGCTCCAGTGTTAATCGTTGGTGCCGGCGCCCTGTCCCGCCTCGATCTGTCGCGCGCCGCTGACCAGGTAGGCCAGCTGGGCCAGCGCGAAGCTCGCCAGCAGGGGCAGGGGGTCCAGCTTAAGCAGTCCCAGGCCCACCGCCAGCGCGGCGAGCACGAATACGAATCGCTGTACCGCCCCGAAGTAGAGGCTGTACACGCCACGCTGCGGATCCGTCTTGGCCAGCTCGCCAGCCCTGACCAGCCTACGGCTGAGCATCAGGGTGTTGAGCAGCGCGACGGCCCCCCCGTAGAGCGCGGCGAGGGCTGCGGTATCGCCCTTCAGGTACCAGGCGCCTCCGATGGCTGCAGCGACCAGGGCCGCCTGGATGATGAACAGGGCGTTGCGCATGCGCGTTCTTCAGTCTCTGTTGTCCGCCGATGGGCGCAGCAATGCCCCTGGGGCCTGCCCCATCGGTGCGCGAAGTATAAAGAGTCGCTAATGGAGGGTCAACCGGCGCGCCGGCGGTGCCTCAGCGGATGCGTTCGAGAATGCCGTCCAGTTCGTCCAGACTGTTGTATTCGATCACCAGCCGGCCCTTGCCGCGCCTGTCGTAGTCGATGCGCACCGGGGCGCCGATGCGCTCGGAGAGGTCCTCCTCCAGGCGCAGCACATCGGGGTTGCGCGCAGCCGCCGGCTTCTTGCCGGGCTTGTCCGCACCGGCCTGCAGGCGCTTGACCAGGGCCTCGGTCTGGCGCACCGAGAGGGCTTTCTTCACCACCTGTCGGGCGGCCTCGACCTGCTGCTCGCCCTTGAGCGCCAGCAGGGCGCGGGCGTGGCCCATCTCCAGCTGGCCCTCGTCGACCATCGCCTTGACCGCCTCTTCCAGATCGAGCAGGCGCAGCAGGTTGCTCACCGCGGTGCGCGAGCGGCCCACCGCCTCGGCGGCCTGCTGGTGAGTAAGGCCGAATTCCTCGATCAGGCGGTGGATGGCCTGTGCCTCTTCCATGGCGTTCAGGTCTTCGCGCTGGATGTTCTCGATCAGCGCCATGGCGGCCGCGGCCTGGTCGGGGATGTCGCGGATCACGGCCGGGATCTCGTGCAGGCCGGCCATCTGCGCGGCGCGCCAGCGGCGCTCGCCGGCGATC
>JALWNJ010000241.1 GCA_026995955.1 Gammaproteobacteria bacterium | reverse complement strand
AACGCCGCAATCCGCCGCCCGGCTGGGCCCTGCCCGGCGGTTTCGTCGACCGCGGCGAGTGCGTGGAACGGGCGGCGATCCGCGAGGCACGCGAGGAGACCTCGCTCGCCGTGCGCCTCGAGGCGCTGCTCGGCTGCTATTCCGACCCGGCGCGCGACCCGCGCGGCCATGTCGCCAGCCTGGTGTTCGTGGCCGCGGGGGAGGGCACGCCGCGCGCCGCCGACGATGCACGGCGGCTGCAGCTGGTGGACCCGACGGCGCCCGGTCTGCCGCTGGCCTTCGACCATGGCCTGATCCTGGCCGACTACCTGCACTGGCTGGAGACCGGCGAACCGGCCCCGCTGCGCTGCCAGTCGGGCCAGCCGCATGCGAAGTGATAGAATGGCGCGCATGTTGTCCCGCATCCGCAAGCTGTTCCGCCCCCAGGTCACCGCTGCCGACGATGGTGGGCTGCCCCGGCCCCGCGTCGTTCCGCGCGGCGAGCACGGCATTACCCCCTCGCGCATCAGCCCCGCCGCCCGTCGCGTGCTGGAGGGCCTGCACGAGGCGGGCTTCCGCGCCTGTCTGGTGGGCGGCGGGGTGCGCGACCTGCTGCTCGGGCGCGAGCCGAAGGACTTCGATGTCACCACCGATGCCACGCCCGAGCAGGTGCGCAAGCTGTTCCGCAGCGCGCGCATCATCGGCCGGCGCTTCCGCATCGTGCATGTCCGCTTCGGGCGCGAGATCGTCGAAGTGGCCACCTTCCGCGCCAACGATCCGGACGCGGTCAACACCGACGCCGATGGCCGCATCATCAGCGACAATGTCTATGGCACCATCGAGACCGACGCCCTGCGCCGCGACTTCACCGTCAATGCCCTGTACTACGATCATGCCGACGGTTCGGTGCTGGACTTCGCCGGTGGCATGGCCGACCTCGAGGCCGGCCGGCTGCGCCTGATCGGCGATCCCGATGTGCGCTTCCGCGAGGATCCGGTGCGCATGCTGCGCGCGGTGCGCTTCGCCGCCAAGCTGGGTTTCGTCATCGAGCCGGCGGTGCAGGAGGCCATCTTCCGCCAGGCGCCGATGCTGGAGGGCATCGCCCCGGCGCGCCTGTTCGAGGAGGTGCTGAAGCTGTTCCACGCCGGCTATGCGGTGGAGACCTTCGAGCAGCTGCGCCACTACGGCCTGTTCCGCTACCTGTTCCCGATGACCGATGCCCTGCTCGACGAGGAGGAGCAGGGTTTCCCCCACATGTTCGCCATCCGCGCACTGGAGAACACCGATCGGCGCATCAATGCCGGCAAGCCGGTGACGCCGGCCTTCCTGTTCGCGGTGCTGCTGTGGGAGCCGCTGCGGGCCCGCGCCCAGGCCCTGCAGGAGGAGGGCCTGCCCGAGGCCCAGGCGCTGCAGGCGGCGGCCAGCGAGGTGCTCGCCGAGCAGAGCCGCCACATCAGTATTCCGCGCCGCTTCAGCCTGCCCATGCGCGAGATCTGGCTGCTGCAGGCACGCCTGCGCCAGACGCGGGGCAAGCGCCCGTTCCGTACCCTGGAGCAGCCGCGCTTTCGCGCTGCCTACGACTTCCTCTGCCTGCGCGCCCAGGCCGGCGAGCAGGAGCTGGAGCCGCTGTGCCAGTGGTGGACCCGTTTCCAGGAGGTCGACGAGGCCGAGCGCGAGCGCATGACCCGCGGCGCGGGCGGGGGCAAGAAGAAGTCGCGCCGGCGCCGTCCGCGCAAGCGACGCGGTGGCACCCGCAAGCCGGCGGAGTCCTGACCATGGCGCTGGCCTACATCGCCCTGGGCAGCAATCTGGGCGAGCCGCTGCTGCAGCTGGAATCGGCCTGCCGCGCCCTGGATGCGATACCGCGCTGCCGATTGCAGGCGCGCTCCTCCCCCTGGCGCAGCCGGCCGGTCGGGCCGCAGGATCAGCCCCATTTCGTCAATGCCGTGGTCGGGCTGGACACCGAACTGCCGCCGCTGGCCCTGCTCGACGCGCTGCAGACGGTCGAGGCCGACCATGGCCGCCGGCGCGAAAAGGAACAGCGCTGGGGGCCACGCATGCTGGATCTCGACCTGCTGCTGATGGGCAGCCTGCGCCTGCGCGAGCGGCGCCTGACCCTGCCGCATCCGCGCATGGCCGAGCGCCACTTCGTGCTGGTGCCGCTGGCCGAGATCGCCTCGCCCGATCTATCCATCCCCGGTCAAGGGCGTCTGGAGACCCTGCTGGCAGCGCTCGGCGCACACGACATGGAGCGCCTGGAATGGGCGGCCTGAACCGGCAGCCGCTGCGCTATCTGGTCATCGAGGGCCCCATCGGTGTCGGCAAGACCTCGCTGGCGCGACGCCTGGCCGAGGACCTGGGCGGTGAGCTGCTGCTGGAGCAGCCGGAGGAAAACCCCTTTCTCGAACGCTTCTACAGCGACCCGCACGGGGCCGCCTTGCCGGTGCAGCTGCACTTTCTGCTGCAGCGTGCGCGGCAGATGCGCGAACTGCAGCAGGCCGACCTGTTCCGGCCGCTGCGGGTGGCTGACTTCCTGTTCCACAAGGACCGCCTGTTCGCCAGCGTCACCCTCGACGAGGAGGAGCTGGCGCTGTACGAGCAGGTGCACGCCGGGCTGGGGCTCAGCCCGCCGGTGCCGGACCTGGTGGTGTACCTGCAGGCCCCCATCGAGGTGCTGGTGGAGCGCATTCGACGCCGCGACCGCCGTTTCGAGCGCTACATCGACACCGGCTATCTGCAGCGGCTGTGCGAGGCCTACACCGATTTCTTCCACCACTACGACGAGGCGCCGCTGCTGATCGTCAACGCCACCGAGATCGATTTCGTCGCCAACCCGTCCGACTACCGCAACCTGCTGGCGCGCATCCTGGATGTCAGGAGCGGGCGCGAGTACTACAATCCCCTTCCCTTCGACCTGGATGCCCATCAGCCATGAGCAGTCGTCCCGAATCTTCACCGGCCGTCACCGTGACCCGCCTGCGCGACATGAAGGCCGCCGGCGAGCGCATTGCCATGCTCACCGCCTACGACGCCAGCTTTGCCCGCGTGCTGGACGCGGCCGGTGTCGATGTGGTGCTGGTGGGCGATTCGCTGGGCATGGTGGTGCAGGGCCACGACAGCACGGTGCCGGTGACGGTGGACGACATGGTCTATCATGCCCGCGCGGTGGCGCGTGGCCTGCAGCGCGCCCTGCTGCTGGTGGACATGCCGTTCATGAGCTATGCCGAGCCGCGCTCGGCGCTGGCCAATGCCGCGCGCCTGATGCAGGAGGGGGGGGCGCAGATGGTCAAGCTGGAGGGCGATGCGCTGCAAGTGGACACCGTGCGCCATCTGTCCGAGCGCGGGGTGCCGGTCTGCGCCCACCTCGGGCTGACGCCGCAATACGTGCACAAGCTGGGCGGCTATCGCGTCCAGGGCCGTGACGAGGCTGCCGCCGCCAAGATGCTGGCCGATGCGCGCGCGCTGGAGGCCGCCGGTGCCGACCTGCTGCTGCTGGAGTGCGTGCCGCAGGCGCTGGCGCGGCGCATCACCGAGGCGATGGGCATTCCTGTCATCGGCATCGGCGCCGGGCCGGATTGCGACGGCCAGGTGCTCGTGCTGCACGACCTGCTGGGCATCACGCCGCGCCTGCCG
>JALWNJ010000240.1 GCA_026995955.1 Gammaproteobacteria bacterium | reverse complement strand
CGATCCCGGCACCATGAGCCCGTTCCAGCACGGCGAGGTGTTCGTCACCGAGGACGGCGCCGAGACCGACCTCGATCTGGGCCACTACGAGCGTTTCGTGCGCATCAAGACCGGCAAGAAGAACAACTTCACCACCGGTCAGGTGTACGAGGAGGTGATCCGCAAGGAGCGCCGTGGCGACTACCTGGGCGGCACGGTGCAGGTCATCCCGCACATCACCAACCAGATCAAGCAGAAGATCCGCGAGGGCGCCGAGGGGGCCGACATCGCCCTGGTTGAGATCGGCGGCACGGTGGGCGACATCGAGTCGCTGCCCTTCCTCGAGGCCATCCGCCAGATGGGGGTGGAAGAGGGGCGCGAGAACGCCCTCTACATGCACCTGACCCTGGTGCCCTACATCGCCGCCGCCGGCGAGCTGAAGACCAAGCCCACCCAGCACTCGGTCAAGGAGCTGCGCTCCATCGGCATCCAGCCCGATGTGCTGCTGTGCCGCAGCGAGAAGCTGCTGCCCGAGTCCGAGCGACGCAAGATCGCCCTGTTCACCAATGTCGAGGAAAAGGCCGTGATCTCGGCCGTGGACCTGGACAACATCTACAAGATCCCGCTGTGGCTGCATTCGCAGAAGCTCGACGAGATCGTGCTGCGCAAGCTGGATCTGGCCGGCGAGCCCGAGGCCGACCTTTCCGACTGGAAGGAGGTGGTCAACGCCATGGAGTTCCCCGAGGCCGAGGTCACCGTGGCGATGGTCGGCAAGTACGTGGACCTCACCGAGTCCTACAAGTCGCTCAACGAGGCCCTGACCCACGCCGGCATCCATACCCGCACCAAGGTCAACATCCAGTACATCGACTCCGAGACGCTGGAGACCGAGGGTACCGAGGCCCTGGCCGAGGCCGATGCCATCCTGGTGCCTGGCGGTTTCGGCCAGCGCGGCGTGGAGGGCAAGATCACCGCCGTGCGCTATGCCCGCGAGAACAACATCCCCTATCTCGGCATCTGCCTCGGCATGCAGGTGGCCGTAATCGAGTTCGCCCGCAATGTGGCGGACCTGGAGGGCGCCAACAGCACCGAGTTCGACCCCGAGGCCAGGCACCCCATCATCGGCCTCATCACCGAGTGGATGGACGAGCGCGGCCAGCTCGAACGGCGCGAGGCCAATGGCGATCTCGGCGGCACCATGCGCCTCGGCGGCCAGACCTGCCAGCTAAAGCCCGGCACCCTGGCGCACCGGCTCTATGGCCGGGACCAGATCGTGGAGCGCCACCGTCACCGCTATGAGTTCAACAACCAGTACCGCGACCGGCTCACGGAGGCCGGACTGGTCATCTCCGGCACCTCGGTGGACGGCGCGCTGGTGGAGGTGGTCGAGCTGCACGACCATCCCTGGTTCCTGGCCTGCCAGTTCCACCCCGAGTTCACCTCTACCCCGCGAGACGGGCATCCGCTGTTCTCCGGCTTCATCCGCGCCGCCCGCGTGCAGCACGAGAAGACCGTCGCCCAGCTGGAGACGGTATGAACCTCTGTGGCTTCGAAGTCGGCCTTGACCGGCCGCTGTTCCTCATCGCCGGCCCCTGCGTCATCGAGTCGGAGGCACTGGCGCTGTCCACCGCCGAGACCCTGAAGGCGATCACCGATCGCCTCGGCATCCCCTTCGTCTACAAGTCCTCCTTCGACAAGGCCAACCGTTCCTCCAGCCGCAGTTTCCGCGGCCCCGGGCTGGAGGAGGGCCTGCGCATCCTGGAGAAGGTGCGCCGCGAGATCGGCGTGCCGGTACTCACCGATGTGCACGAGGACACCCCCATCGAGCAGGTCGCGGAAGTGGTCGATGTGCTGCAGACTCCGGCCTTCCTCTGTCGCCAGACCAACTTCATCCAGCGCGTGGCCCGCACCATGAAGCCCGTGAACGTCAAGAAGGGACAGTTCCTCGCCCCCTGGGACATGGGCAATGTGGTGGACAAGGCACGCGAGACCGGCAACGAGCAAATCCTGGTCTGCGAGCGGGGCTACACCTTCGGCTACAACAACCTGGTCTCCGACATGCGCGGGCTGGCCGTGATGCGCGATACCGGCTGCCCGGTGGTGTTCGACGCCACCCACTCGGTGCAGCTGCCGGGCGGACAGGGGAGCTGCTCCGGCGGGCAGCGCGAACATGTGCCGGTGCTGGCGCGTGCCGCCGTGGCCGCCGGCGTGGCTGGTCTGTTCATGGAGACCCATCCCGATCCCGACCAGGCCCTGAGCGACGGCCCCAATGCCTGGCCGCTGGACCGCATGGAGGCCCTCCTGGGCACGCTGCTGGCCATCGACGAGGCCGTGAAGTCCCGCGGCCTGATCGAAACCGAACTCTGAAACGACCAAAGAACCCAAGAAACGACTGGAGCGAACATGACGGAAATCGTCGACATCAAGGCAAGAGAGATCCTCGACTCGCGTGGCAATCCCACGGTCGAGGCCGATGTGACGCTGAGCGACGGCAGCGTGGGCCGCGCCGCGGTGCCCTCCGGCGCCTCCACCGGCGCCCGCGAGGCCATCGAGCTGCGCGACGGCGATCCCAAACGCTATGGCGGCAAGGGCGTGCTCAAGGCCGTGGCCAACGCCAACGGCGAGATCCGCGAGGCACTGCTTGGCATGAATGCCGCCCATCAGGAAGAGATCGACCGCCGCATGATCGAGCTCGACGGTACCGACAACAAGAGCCGGCTCGGTGCCAATGCCATCCTCGCCGTCTCGCTGGCCGTGGCCCATGCCGCCGCCGGCGCCCATGGCGAGCCGCTGTACCGGCATCTGGCCCACGGCACTGAGGACTTCGTCATGCCGGTGCCGATGATGAACATCATCAACGGCGGCGAGCATGCCAACAACAGCATTGACCTGCAGGAGTTCATGATCCTGCCGGTGGGCGCACCGAGCCTGACCGAGGCCGTGCGCTACGGCGCCGAGGTGTTCCACGCCCTGAAGAAGATCCTCGACGGCCGCGGCATGAACACTGCGGTGGGCGACGAGGGGGGCTTCGCGCCCAACCTGGGCTCCAACGAGGAGGCCATCGAGGTGATCCTCGAGGCCATCGAGAAAGCCGGCTACCGGCCCGGCGAGGACATCTGCATTGGCCTCGATGCCGCCAGCTCCGAGTTCTATCGCGACGGCCAGTACGTGCTCGCATCCGAAGGCCGCAGCTTCGACTCGGCCGGCTTTGCCGACTATCTGGCGGCCTGGGTGGAAAAGTATCCCATCATCAGCATCGAGGACGGCATGGCCGAGGACGACTGGGACGGCTGGAAGCTGCTCACCGAGAAACTCGGCGGCAGGGTGCAGCTCGTCGGCGACGACCTGTTCGTCACCAACACTGCCATCTTCCGCGAGGGCATCGACAAGGGCATCGCCAACTCCATCCTCATCAAGCTCAACCAGATCGGCACCCTCACCGAAACGCTGGAGGCCATCCGCATGGCACACGATGCCGGCTACACGGCCGTCATCTCGCACCGCTCCGGCGAGACCGAGGACGTGACCATCGCCGATCTCGCCGTGGCCACCGGCGCCGGACAGATCAAGACCGGCTCGCTGTCGCGTTCCGACCGCATCGCCAAGTACAACCAGCTGATGCGCATCGAGGAGGCAC
>JALWNJ010000239.1 GCA_026995955.1 Gammaproteobacteria bacterium | reverse complement strand
TCTGGGTAAACGACGAGGCCATCTGTTCGTTCGGCGTGCTGCCTTCCATGAAATAACTGGCCAGCTCCCGCACCACCGCGGGCCCACCGGATCGCTTCCAGTCCTTGTAGGAGACCCCCTTCTCGTCGAAGTAGAGCCGCGCGCCAAAGCCCGTCATGCTGCCTCCGTGCCGGGATGCCCCGGCGCCACCATCCCCGGCCCCGAAATCCTTCGCCAGTTGTTGCATCAGGGGGCCCGGGTCCATCTGGAAGGTCTTGGCCACGATCATGCCCATGTCGAAGCCGAGCTTGCGCCGCTCGTGCCTGGCCTGGGCCTCCATGTAGGCCGCATTGCCCTTGCGCGCGATGTCCATGTAATGGAGCAGCAGATCGCGATCGGCCTGCAGGCGGGCGCGCGCCTCGTTCATGGCCCGGTTGGCCGCCATCAGCTCACGATCGATTTCCTGCGCAAGCCCGCAATCGAGTCCGCAGCTTGCCTGTTTGCCGAGCTTGCCCAGACGATCGGCCTTGTCACGCACCCGTGCCAGCAGCCCCTTGATGCGCTGCGCCTGACCCACGGCATCGGCCAGCCGCACGCGATAGAAGCTCTGCAGGGTCCGATAGTCCGCTGCCGTCAGCTCACCTTCGTATGCCTCGCCCACACCCCAGCATGGCAGCGACAGCAGCAACCCGGTGAGCACCGCAACGGCGAAACGCCATCTGCATGGTTTCATCACTCTCCCCCCATCCCGTAGGCCTCCCGCCCGTTGATCACGCCCCTTGTTGCTTTACCAACTCGAGCATCCTTTCCAGCGCCCGGTACATGGCCTGCTCCGCGGTCTGCGTTTTTTTCAGCTGGGCCTGATAGCGTGCACGGAAGGACTCGGTGCGCGGCTGCGGGCCCTTGCCCGGCTGCGGCCGCCACTGTTTCGGAGATTCCTGCAACAGGTGCATCAGGGCCTCGGCCTCCTCCGCCCAGCGCATGCTGGCACGCGCCCGGGCACGCATCGCCTGCATCACCTGGCTCGACACGACACGGCGAAACCGGCGCGCGGCCGCCTCCGCCGCCTCCATGCTGGCACCGCCGCGCAGCGCCTTGCGCCGGGCCTGCGCCGGACCCTGCCGAAGAAAGTCGACCATGTCGCTCGCCGCCTGATGGTAGGTCTTCAGCGCCTCGATACGCTCGGCAAGCTCCTGCGGACCGGAGAGGTTGCGCAGATCACCTGCCGTCCAGGCCCCGTCCTCGGCATCGTCCAGATCGGTGATCCGCACCTCGAGTTGGGCCAGCAGGTGGTTCACGGCCTTTTCCTCGGCCTCGTCGTCACGGCTCGGCTGCGCATCCCCCTGTACCGCCTGCGCGCCCTGCTCGAGCAGCGCGCGCAGCGCCCGGTCATCACCCGCCAGATCGAGCGCGCTCTTGCCGGCATAGAGCCCCTTTGTGCCCCGCACGGTGGGGTCCGCGCCGTGTTCCAGCAGGGCTCGAACGGCCTTGAGCGCGGCGGACCGATCATTCCCGATCCGCGCCTGCGTCACGGCTGCCATCAAGGGGGTTTGTCCCAGCGCATCAGGCCGGTTGGGATCAGCTCCGGAACCGGCCAGCAGGCGCAGCTTGCCCGCCTCGCCATGCTCAATGGCCCAGATCATCAGCTCGGCATCGGGTCTCGCGCCATGGCGCAGCAGGGCACGCACCGCATCCGCGTCCGGATTCAGGCGTACCGCCTGACCCAGGGCAGTCTCTCCGTCCTTGTCGCGCAGCCCCACCCCGGCACCCGCGGCGAGCAGGGTTTCCAGCACCGGAGCCGGGGCAGACCCGGCCAGCACCACCAGGGCCGTCCTGCCCTGGTCGTCACGCTGATCCAGCCTCGCCTTCGCCCCCTTGCCCAGCAACAGCTCGGCGATCTCCACCATGGCCGCCGTCCTGCGCTTGCGCGCCTGCCCCGAGACCGGCCGGCGTCTCAGCTCATCGGTCGGCTCCTCAAGACGGTACAGCGGCGTCTGCCCTGCCTTGTCACGCGCATTGACATCGGCGCCATGGGCAATCAGCGTGCGGGCGACCTGCGGCAACAGACGCCGGACGGCCCAGTGCAGGGGCGTGCGACCCAGATCGTCCCGGCCGTTGACATCGGCACCGGCATCGAGCAACTGGCGCACCGCGGCCAGCACCTCGGATTCCGGTGCATCGGCCTGCACCACGATGTGCAACGGCCGTTCGTACATCCCGAACGGGTTCTTCACCCGCGCATTCGGATCGGCACCACGGGCCAGATTGTCGCGGATGTCGTCCGCCAGCCCGCCCTGAGAGACAACCGGCACCAGCGCCAGCACTAACAACAGCAGAAAACGCCCCATCTCGCACCTCCCGCAGCGGGTCGGGCGGCCGCGCATCCCCCCGCAACCCGATTCACCCCATGCCAGGAATATAATGCATTCTCCAACGCCTCGCGCCGGTTGCCGGAATACCCTGCCCTGCCCAGGACGGCTGCGGCGCTTCAACCCGTGGCATCGGCACCCTCGGCAGCTTCCGTGCCGGTGATCCTTGTGGCCAGTACCTCCTGCAGCCGATCC
This sequence comes from Gammaproteobacteria bacterium, assembly GCA_026995955.1. Classification (GTDB taxonomy): domain Bacteria; phylum Pseudomonadota; class Gammaproteobacteria; order J044; family J044; genus J044. Next base: position 1,080 of record JALWNJ010000239.1, on the reverse strand, counting down.
ACCTCGTCCGCACGCAGGATCCAGCCGGGCAGAATTCTCGGCCGCGCCTCGCCGGCCAGATGCAAGGCCAGACCACCGCCTCGCCGTTCCACCTGCATCACCTGCGCAAGCGGCACCGGCCCAACCCCGGCTGACCCGGGCAGTACGATGCGTAGTGCATCGTCCTCGATCACGATGCGCCCGTTCAGGTAGGCCAGGATCCACCTGAACCCGTAGAAAAGCGCCAGGGCACCCATCACATAGCCCTGTGCCCCCGGGACGAGATAGAACCCGGCCGCACCCATACCCAGCGCGCTCAGCCCCATCAGGAGCTGAACCGGGCTGATGCCGAACTCGAGCACTTCACCGGCCTGCGCGGCATCCTCCACCTGGCCGGCATCTGCTCCATACCTTTCCATTTCCCTTTCCCGATCCATATCTTCCTCCTTTGAGATTTATGGCGTTGTGAACGATTTCCCTTTCAGCCCGAAGTCCCAGGCAAGGCGAAACGGTAGCGGATGCCCAGGTGGCTGACGCCGTCCTCGTCCATCAGCGGCTGCCACTCGAGCAGGCGGAGCGGGTGTACCGGGCATTGACGGTCAGGGCGGCAAGGGGTGCGCCAGTTTTTATCCGCTGCCCCCTGTTCATCCCCCCGCACCCTTTGCCTCCTCTGCTTCGACCCCATCCGGTTCCTCCGGATCGGCAGTTTCGGCCTCGGGTGCCTCTCGCCCTTCCTGCGCCATCTCTTGGGCACGCAGCCAGATGGGCTCGCCATCCCCTACCCCGGAGGGCTGCCAGCCCATCGCCAGTGCCCGCTCGTGGCTGTAGCCCCAGGGGAAGGTCGTCGCCGCCGCCCGGGCACGGGTACGCAGGCGCACGGCCAGATCCCGGTCCATGCCACGCCAGAAGGTCGTGGGGCGTCCGGCCTTACGATCGTGCTCGACGGTGGTGGGGTCAAGATGCCGATAGGGCTCCATCTCGGGCAGTTCGGGCAGGGGCCGGGCCGTGTCCATGAACTGCTGCAGCCGCTCCCAGGCCAGCTCGGCCTTCCAGTAGTCGAAGTGCCCGCCCGGCTCCATCACGAAGGTATTCGTCTTGCGA
>JALWNJ010000238.1 GCA_026995955.1 Gammaproteobacteria bacterium | reverse complement strand
ATGCCGAACAGGGTCATGCCGCTGTCGGCCTGGCTCACGGCCAGCGGCATGACCCTGTTCGGCATCAACGAGTTCGGCGCCCGCGTCATGCACTGGCTGGCGGGGGTGCTGACCCTGCTGCTGACCGGCTTCCTCGCCCGCCGCCTGTACGGCCCGCGCACGGCGGTGCTGAGCATGGCGGTGCTGGCCGGCAGTGGCCTGTTCGTGGTGCTGGCCGGGGGCGTGATGACCGACCCGGCGCTGGGCCTGGCCAGCACCCTGATGCTGGCCGGCCTGATGCTGGCCCTGCACGAGAAAAGGCGCGCCTGGGGCTACCTGGCCTTCGCCGGTGCCGGGCTGGGGCTGCTGGCCAAGGGGCCGATCGCGCTGGTGCTGGCCGGGCTGGCGGTGTTCCTCTGGCTGCTGTGGCGGCGGCGCTGGCGCGAATTCTTCAGCATCCTGCCCTGGGGCGGCGGGATCGCGCTGATGCTGGCCATCAGCGTGCCGTGGTATCTGTGGGCGGAGCAGCGCTCCCCGGGATTCCTGCACTACTTCTTCGTCGGCGAGCACTTCATGCGCTTTGTCGATCCGCACTGGTCGGGCGATCTCTACGGCTGGACCCACAGCCGACCGCGCGGCACCATCTGGCTGTTCTGGCTGCTGGCGGCGCTGCCCTGGTCGGTGGTGCTGCTCCGGCTGCTGGCCACGCGCCGGTTCCGCCGCGAGCTGCTGGTGGCGGACGACCGCATGGCGCTGCTGCTGTGCTGGTGGCTGGCGCCGCTGCTGTTCTTCACGCTCGCCGGCAGCGTGCTGCCGACCTATGTCTATCCCGGCCTGCCGGCGATGGCGCTGCTGGTCGGGCGCGGACTGGAACGGGGGCTGACACCGTGGCTGGTGCGGCCGCCGGTGCTGGCGGCGCTGGTGCTGGCGGCGCCGCTGGCGATCGGGCTGGGCGCGCCCTGGCTTGCCGACCGCATCCGCGACCAGGCGACGCAGATCCCGCTGCTCGCGGCCTTCTTCCGCCAGGCACCGGAGGATGCCGTGCTGGCCTATCCCATCCGCCGCGAGGGCTCGGCCGAGTTCTACGGTCGGAATCGCACCCTGCGCATGCGCGGCGCCGATGCCGATGCCTGGCGGCGCCTGCTGGCCGGGGGGCATCCGGTGTGGGTGGTGATCGAGCACGACAATCTGGCGCTGCTGCCGCCGTTTCTGCGCGACCGTGCCGAGGTGGCGGCACGCCACGGCAAGTACCAGCTGCTCAGGTTGCGCCCGCCGGCTGCCGAGCCAGCCAGTCGCCGCCGGCAATGACGCGGCCGCGGTGGCCCTGCCACAGGTAGGCCCAGGCCCGGCGCGGGCCGTGCGGGGTGTCCACGCGGATCCGTTGACGGCGGTATTCGTGCGGTCGCGGGTCGCGCGCGCTGCAGCCCTCGTAGGCATCGAGCCAGGCCAGGCTGTGCGCGGGCCGGAGCAGAGCCAGCAGCCGCCCCCGCACCCGCTGCGGTGCGCCCGGCAGGTGACGCAGCCCGGGATAGCCGCCAAGGTCGTACAGCAGGCCGGGCGCCTCGGCCGGGCCGAGGTCCTCGCTTTCCCGGGCCAGGCGCCGCGCCAGCGGATGGGGGCTGTCCGGCAGCAGGGTGCCGTAGACGAACAGCAGCGGACTCATTCGCCCCCGGCGGGCCGGTGGGGCCGGATGTCCGCGTCCAGCCCGCGGGTCTCGCGGATCAGGTACAGCGGGCGCTGCTTGACCTCGGTGAACACCCGCGCCAGGTACTCGCCAAGGATGCCCAGGGTGATGAGCTGCATGCCGCCGAGGAACAGGATCACCACCATCATCGAGGCGTAGCCGGGCACGTCGATGCCCTGCACGAAGACGCGGATGACGAGGAAGGCGGCATACAGCAGGGCGCTCAGCGACAGGAACAGGCCGACATAGCTCCACACCTTGAGCGGCGCGGCGGAGAAGGAGGTGATGCCGTCCACCGCCAGGCGCCACAGGCGCCAGTAGTTCCAGCTCGTCTCGCCGGCCAGGCGCGGGTCGCGGTCGTAGTACACCGCGGTCTGGCGGAAGCCGACCCAGGCAAACAGCCCCTTCATGAAGCGGGTGCGCTCCGGCATGCGGCGCAGGGCCTCCACCACGCGCCGGTCCATGAGCCGGAAGTCGCCGGTGTTGCGCGGGATGTGTACCTCGCTGATGCGGTCCAGCAGGCGGTAGAACAGGCTCGCGGTGGTGCGCTTGACGGCGGTCTCGCCGTGGCGCACCCGGCGCGTGGCATAGACCATGTCGTAGCCCTCGCGCCAGCGCGCGATCATCTCCGGGATCAGTTCCGGCGGGTCCTGCAGGTCGGCGTCGATGGGGACCACGGCGGCGCCGCTGGCATGGTCCAGGCCAGCGGTGAGCGCCACCTCCTTGCCGAAGTTGCGCGACAGGTCGATGACCTTGATGCGCGGCTCGCGCGCGTGCCAGTCCAGCAGGCGCTCGAGGGTGTCGTCGCTGCTGCCGTCGTTGACGCAGACGATCTCCCAGCGGCAACCGGCCTGGTCGAGGATGCGGCCGACCCGCTCGAAAAAGGGATCGAGGTTGTCGGCCTCGTTGTGCATCGGCGCGACGACGGAGATTTCGGGCGGTTGTTTCATGGCGCCCAATGATAGCGCAGGGGGCGGATGGCTGCCTGCGGCAGGCTCAGTGCCGTCCGCGTCCGTCGGCTCCCCAGTGCGGTCCGAAACGGGCCTGCAGGCGCCGCGCCTGCACCGGGCTGCCGGTGTCCTGCCAGTACTCGATGGCCTCCAGCGGGCTCAGCGCGCCCTCGCCGCGCAGCCCCTGCAGCACATCGGTGAGGCTGACGAAGGCCTCGGCGAGCTGGCGGTAGAGGCGGGCGTTGGCCTGCTCCAGCAGCTCGTGCAGGCGCGCATAGGCGGAGCGGCCGATGTCGATGAAATAGCCCACCCGCACCAGCCGGCGGCTGGCCTGGCGCGGGTACAGGCCGGCCAGCAGCAGGCACTGGTCGCCCACCCGGCGCAGATCCTCGGCGCCGGTCGGCCCGCTGGCCAGCAGCGCCTCGAGGTACTGCGGCGCGATGGCGCCCCGCCCGAGGCGCGCCTCGCGGGTGAGGTGGATCAGGGTGTGCACGAGGTAGCCTTCCAGCTCCTCGGCCAGTTCGATGCGGCAGTCGCGGGCGGCCTCGCGCACCAGGCGCTGCCAGCCGGCGACGGCGGTGGGTTCGAGGATCAGGTCGGACATCGGAACCTCCTTTGCCTCTTTACCAACTATAGCGGCCACATCGGCATTGTCATTAGACCGAAAGTACCGGTGCTCATTCCCGCCGCTCGGCCTGATCCCCGTTGGGGTGCCAGATCTGGCCCAGGGCCAGCCCCACGACCTCGATGCGGCCCTCGGCGATGGTGGCCCGGTAGTGCTCATGGTGATGGCCGTGCACCACCAGGCGCACGCCCAGGGCCCGGGCCAGTTGGTCGATGGCGGCAAACCCGTGCGGGTGGCAGGATGGGGCCTCGTGGCAGACCAGCACATCGGCGCGTTGTGTGGCCAGGGCCTCGATGTCCTCGGGCCAGATGGCGCCGCGCTGGCGTAGGGGCAGGCCGCCGCGCCAGCGGTGGCGGGGCGCAAGTGTGGCCAGCGCCTCGGCGCGGCGGCTGT